>JABFSW010000012.1 GCA_013140415.1 Nitrosarchaeum sp. | reverse complement strand
CCTACATCCATGTATTTCAAGTCAATATCTGTTAATCCTGCTTTACCTACAATTCCAGCTAGTGCTCTTACTTCTTGAGCTCTAGAGTATGCATCATAAACTTGATTTGAGATTTCACTGTGATCTTCTCTTGTACTTCCTGCACCAATACCATCTTTCATTAATCTGCTAAGACTCATCAAAATATTGATTGGTGGATAAACACCTTGTCTAAATAAATCTCGTCCAAGTACAACTTGACCTTCTGTAATGTATCCAGTAAGATCAGGAATTGGATGAGTGATATCATCAGATGGCATTGATAAAATTGGAACTTGTGTGACACTACCTTTTCTTCCATTTAATTTTCCTGCTCTTTCATAAATTGTTGAAAGATCAGTGTAGAGATAACCTGGATAGCCTTTTCTTCCAGGTACTTCTTCTCTTGCTGCACTAATTTCTCTTAGTGCTTCTGCATAATTTGTCATATCAGTCAGTATTACAAGAACATGCATTCCAAGATCAAATGCCAAATATTCTGCAACAGTTAATGCTACACGTGGAGTGATAATTCTTTCAATTGCAGGATCATCTGCTGTATTTAGAAATAGAACACTTCTTTTTAGTGCACCAGATTCTTCAAGACTTCTTCTAAAATATTCTGCCTCACTGTATTGCACACCAATTGCTGCAAATACTACTGCAAAATCATCTTTTGTACCAACAACATTTGCTTGTCTTGCGATTTGTGCTGCAAGAATATTATGTGACATACCTGAGCCAGAAAATATCGGTAGTTTTTGTCCTCTTACTAGAGTAATCATTCCATCAATAACAGAGACACCAGTTTGAATGAAGTCTTTTGGATATTCACGTTGTTCTGGATTCATTGGTTCTCCGTTGATATCAATGAATTTATCAGCAATTGGATCTGGTAGTCCATCTTTTGGTCTGCCTAATCCATCAAATACCCTACCAAGTACTTCTTTTGATACTGGCATTTCCATGAGTTTGCCTACAAATTTTGCACTAGTACCAGAAATTGATAATCCAGTGGTTCCCTCAAAGACCTGAACAATTGCTTTACCATTTCCAACTTCAAGAACTTTACCTAATCTTCTTTCTCCTTCTTTAGTTTCAATTTCTACTAGTTCATCAAATGCTGCGTTTTCAACGTCATCAACAACTACCAGTGGACCTTTGATTTCTGCAATCTTACTGTATTGAACTCCACCTTTAGCTGTCAATTTGTAACTTTCACTCCTATAATAGATTTGAATTGTTCTTTCATATCAATATCTAATTGATCAAGTTTTGATATTTCATTATCTTTGATATCCATCCTTGCTTTGAGTAATGTAGTAACTATAGACATTGCACGAATATCAGCTAATGATGCACCTTCTTTTAGTGCCTGTTGACCTCTCCTGTAAAATTCAACTAGCAGTTTTAATAATTTGTATTGTTTTTGTGGACTGCAATAAGTATCGACATCATCAAATGAATTTTGTTGTAATAGACCAATCTTTAACATTCTTGCAACTTCAAGAATTAGTTTTTCTTCATCAGGTAATGCTTCGGGACCTAAGAGTCTGACAATTTCTTTTAGTGTATCTTCTCTCTGTAAAACACCATAAGCTTCACTTCTAAGAGATAACCAATCACTGTTGATATTTTCACCCCACCACTTTGCAATATCACCAAGATAACCAGAATAGCTATTCATCCAGTTAATTGAAGGATAGTGTCTAGAGTAAGCAAGTTTTGCATCCAAAGCCCAGAATGTTTTGATAAATCTCATTGTGTGTGTTGTTACTGGCTCAGTAAAGTCTCCACCTGACGGGGAAACAGCACCAACCAGAGTAACTGAACCATCACGATCAGGACTTCCAATAGCTCTAACACGACCTGCTCTTTCATAAAATTCTGCTAATCTAGATGCAAGATATGATGGATAACCTTCTTCTGCTGGCATCTCTTCTAATCTTCCACTCATTTCTCTTAGTGACTCTGCCCATCTACTAGTAGAATCTGCTACAAGGACGACATCATAACCCATATCTCTATAATATTCAGCAATTGTTACACCGGTGTAGATACTTGCTTCTCTTGCAGCTACCGGCATATTACTTGTGTTTGCAACCAAAACTGTTCTATCCATAAGTGGTTTGCCACTGCGTGGATCTTTGAGATGTGGAAATTCAACTAGTACTTCAGTCATTTCATTTCCTCTTTCACCACATCCGATGTAAACTACAACTTGTGAATCAGCCCATTTTGCAATTTGATGTAGTGTAACTGTCTTTCCAGTTCCAAATGCGCCTGGAATAGAACCAGTACCACCTTTTGCAATTGGGAAAAATGTATCAATAACACGTTGTCCTGTAAGAAGTGGAACTGTTGGATCGTATCTGTTCTGGTATGGACGTGGTTTTCTTACAGGCCATCTATGATACATTTTAAGAGGAATTTTTTGTCCATCTTTTTCAGTAGTAGCTAGTACAGTTTCTAGATTATAATCTCCTTCACTTACCATATTTGAGATCTTTCCACCAGGATGATCCGGTGGAACCATAATAGAGTGAACAATAAGGTCAGTTTCTTGAACAGTTCCAATAACATTTCCTGCAGCAATATTATCACCATTACTAACAGTTGGTACAAAATGATAT
>JABFSW010000197.1 GCA_013140415.1 Nitrosarchaeum sp. | reverse complement strand
ATTTACCCCTACAGTTCCTACTACAAAAATGCCCTGTTTTTCGATGAATTCTTTAATCTCGTTTGGAATTTTTATCATAAATCAACGTAATCTTTTGTAGACTTCCTGAAATTCTTTGGAAATATTATATGCGATATTTTCTATGTGAGTTATTTCTGTTACTGATTTTTTATCTTTAGATATTACTCTCATCATTGTCATACATTTGTGAATTTGATTATGCTCTGGTTCTTTATTATCAGTCCAAGTTTTAAAACAATCTTCAAAATCCAAGCAAAATTTGAGAATTATAATTTCCCAATCACTTGTAGCAGGAGATATTTTTAGAGAATTAGATAATTCCTTGAATTCATTTTTTCGATCTCTTAGTAAAAGATCCAAAGCATGTCTTGCTCGTTCTTCTTCAAATCCAGTAATTAATTTGATTCGATTCATAATAATAAAAGAACCAATCCAATAATTAAAAGATAAGACGATAATTATCACAACTGATAGTCAGACTATTAAATAAATTAATCACAGTTAAGATAAAATATTTAAAAAATAAAACAAGGAAATTTACGAGATAGATATTGATTGTTTCTTTTGTATTTCTGTTGGTTTTGATTTTGGCATACACTTTTTGTACGATTACAGGCATAAATTGTTCAATAAGTACAATTTTAAAATTTCATAATAATATGGGGCTGGCAGTCCAACGCATGGACTGCCAGCTTGTTCCCCGAACGGTTTGAATTCGATGTCAATTTCAAGTTCAGAATTATCTGATTTAAATGTTTGAAATTATCCCCAGTCGAGTTTTTTTGATTTGATCTTTCTTGCAGAGCCAGCCAAAACTCCAATCGTAATTCCAAGATGATAAAGAAAGTACAAAAAAACCTCAAAAGTGCTGGGAGTTAAATCAGTAAATCTGCTAAGACCAGTCAATAGCAAGATAAGCAAACTAAAAAAGAGAACAAAGATTTTGGCAACGCCATGAATATGAGTAAATTTTAGCAGTACAAATGTCATAACGGTTATAGAAATTGCAAATACTGCAAAAAACCCGGCATTCATTCCAAATACAAGAAAAAGTAATGATACTAATTCTCCAGGGTTGTTAGCTTGAAAGACATTAGAAAGAATAATTTTATCAGGAGATGCAAAACGAGGTACGCTTAAAATTGCATTTACAAGAAACAAGAAAAACAAAGAGATTGAAACAGTTTTTACATGATTCTGTAGACGTGGAAATCGTAAAAGTATCGCTCTACCCAAAACAATACCTTGAAAAATCCCAATTACAAATGCACTTAAAATTGCAATTACTGAAAAAATAGGATCTTGAAATACATCAACTAAAAATGAGAACAATGCCATAGTTAGAAAGTTATCCCAATTACAATATTAGTTGCTAGATACATGGTTTTGGTAAAATAAGCAAAATAATTTCATCAAAGACAAGAATCTAAAAATAAATGAATAAATCAAGAGTAAATTTAATAATTTCATCATTAGAAAGGCACCTATGCAAAAGATCATGGTGTTGTTGGGGTTAATCGGAATACTAGTTTTTACAACAAATTATGCGTATTCGCAAGAAATGAGTCTTGCCACATTTCAAGAGACAGCGCAAGTAATAATTGATAAAAGCATATCACAAAACGTCACAGCATCAATTGCTCTACAGAGTACAAGTATCCAGGAAATAAAAATTCCTGCCGAATTAGAGCAAAAAATTAGAGAAAATAATAGGATAACAGCCATAGTTTTGACAAACCAAAATCAGTGTATTTTGGGCGTGTATGATGAATCATGCATAATCATAAATGTTGCAAGAGACCCAGCAGACGAGGATTTTTCAGCAATTCAAAACTCTACAAAAAAGATTGCAGAATTATTCATTGATGAGGTAAATCAAACATTTGATACGAATGCAAAATTTCATTCTATATTTATTCAAAGTAATGATGAGCTTGGCAGAGCCCTTGAAACATCAGGAACAATTTCAGGTAGGGGTACAATATCTGCAGTGTATACAATGCCTATGGAAGATACAGAATCCATGTATGAAAAAATCTCAGCATTGTTACTACCAAAAGTCATCAGAGAATCTGGAGGATTTTACGACATAGCAAAGAATCTATCCAAAGAAGAAAAATCAAAGATGACATTTTCAATCATACCATTGGAAAATAAATCATTACTACAATTGAAATTATCAATAGATTATCCAAATATGGCGTCATCAGTTAAAGAAGTTAGTCCCTTAGAGTTTTTGAAAGCAGAAAAATTGGAGAGATCAGATTATTTTTCAATAGGATTTTATCCATTAAATTCAATATTGCAAGTTGTAATACTATCTCCAGAATCCACTAATGTATCAGATGTAAGAGGAAACATAATTCCGACTCAAATAACAGACGGTGAAAAAATCCCAAAAGAAATTACAAAAGAGGGATGGATTTTTGATCCAGAGCAAGGGGGAAAAATTCAGGGAAAATATATTTTTGGTGAAAGAACGTCAATTAACAAAGATGAATTAGTTTTTTCATTAGGCGGTATTGAGTTAATAGCACCAAAAAACATTGGAACGTCATTTGATGAATCAACTATTATTGTGATAATTATCACAGTGATAGCAATTGCAGCAGCAGTATTTTATCTCAAAGGATATAAA
>JABFSW010000085.1 GCA_013140415.1 Nitrosarchaeum sp. | reverse complement strand
ATTTTATGTACTTCTATATTTTTTATTTCTCATTCACCAAATTAATGATTAGTGAAGTATCAGTATAGTCAAAAATGACTCGTTGATTTATCTCGTGTAGAATTTCTTGATAGTAGAATTTAAAAAATATCGACCATTTCCAACCAAGATCATGTTGTATTACAATTTCCGAGTTTGAATTTTCTTCATATTCTTTGATGCTAAATCCTGATCTTTGTGCTTTAGCTCGAATATTTTTCAACAAGTTTTCAAGATTGTATTTTCCATACATGTACAGTATGGAATCTTTTCCACTAGACTTGGCTGATTGCTCAGCAATTTCTGAAATAACTTTTTCATCAAGTGCATCAATTAATTTTGTTAAAACTGTACGTTGTGTTGGTATCCATCCTGCTTTGACGGCATCTGCATCCCATTCAATATAATTACACAATATTTGATTCACAAGCACATTAAGACTAGTTTTTTGCGAATCTGCACGTGTTGATAATTTATCTAATACTGAGGAATTTAATCGAAAGGTAACGCTATCACTTGATGCTTTTCTAGTTTTTATCAAGATCATATGTTATGCATATCTTATTGATATATTTTGTCGTGCACTGCATGGCACTGCATAACAATTGTATTATTTTTTTAATACAGTTGCAGAAAAATCCTCCTTTTCATATAGTAATCATGCGTAAGAGAGCACATGTCTACAATATGCGTCGAATTTTCTGAAAAAGAGTCTGTAGCTGTAAAAGAATATGCAATAATGTGTGGAGAATCACCATCTAAACTGATTTGTAAGACTATAATCCAAGAAATTACTTTTATGAAAAGTAGAAGCACAAAAGATTCTGAAATTTATGATTATCATATGTTAGTCCCTGAAAATATCTCATACGATGATGAAAAACGAATCATTGAAGCAAATTACAATAAAATTAGAAAAATTCTTGGCTGGAAAAAAATTAGCCTAGGTGGATATTGACATGAATAATCAAGCTTTCCCACAAATAACTACAATAATAATTGATGATGATAAAGACATAGCTACTGTATTTGCAGAATACTTAAAATCACATGGAATTACTACACTTGGAATAGGTCATGACGGTAAATCTGCAGTAGAACTCTACCAAAAAATCAAACCAAATGTTGTCTTTTTGGATGTAATGATGCCAGATTATGACGGATTATATGGTTTGGAGAAAATAAAACAATTTGATCCAAACGCTCAAGTTATCATGGTGACTGCCGATGTAACTAAAGAAACACATGACAGATTAGTATCTCTTGGGGCAAGCTTGATAATATACAAGCCATTTGAAATTGAAGAAATTATCATGGCATTAAATAGAATTATTCGATTGGAGGTTGTAAATTGAAATCAGAACAAGTATTTGATCTGGAATCACAGCGAGTACTTCTTCAAGACATGAATATTAGATTAAAACAACAATTCCAAATAGAACATCAAATCTTGCCAAAATTAGAGCAAGCAAGATCATACAAGTCAAAAACAAATTCAACATATCAAAATACTCTAATATCCGGAAAGCATAGACGTCTTACAGTTTTAGGTATTCTAATTACCATTCCTTTCTTATTGGTGTCAGTATTTTCTGGCGACTTGACTTCTAGTTTTGTAACTAGTGATAACGATGTAATGAAAAGTGGATATGTCATTCAAAACCTCAAAGGGGATGTAATAGACACGTTTCATAGTTGGAACATTCCTATGGAAAGAACATTGTATATCAATATAGTAAATCCAAATGTCATAGACAATGACAAAGTCCAAATTGTCAAGGATGCAATTTTATCTGAAAAAACAGTTTTGCTTGATGATTCTCTATTTCACAAAGCAATACCAGGCTCACAATCCACTTATTTTCTTGGATGGAGCGGTGCATTAAAACAAGCATCACAAACTCCAACAAAATTTACAATTCCTACTAGTTTCTCGATAACTGAAGGTTCTACAAATGGAGACATTGCAATAATTCTTTCAACTTTGGAAAGCCCTGACGGGTATTCAGGTTTTACTAGATCTACTGTAGAAAACAATCAGATTCTCAAATCTACAATAACTATCTACAAAGTAGATCAACTAAGTTCTGCAGAATTGGAGACCATCATACGACATGAGTTTGGTCATGCAGTGGGTCTAATTCATTCCTCTGATCCATATGACTTGATGCATCCAACTATTGAAACTAATTATCCCTTTATTTCCAATTGCGATATTTCTGCAATAACTCATCTGTATGACGGTAATGCTAATGATAAGGCGGTATGTGAAATATGAATAACTTTAGAACAGGAGGGCAAAAATAATGTCATCTAGAGTTGTCAATAAATTATTAGATTCTCCTACACCTCTTTTGAATTTGATATTTATCGGAATCATGATAGGTGGTTCTATTTTGATTTTAGGGGCACTATATCTAATCTATGATGTACAAGTTTTTGGTGAACGTCTAATTACAAAAACAGATCTTATGATGGTCAGTATCACATTTACAATGATTCACATAATACTAACTAACACATTATTGTTTGTCTTCAAAAAAATGAGACATAACAAGATCCTGACACAAAATGATAAAAGTGTAAAAATTAACAAAGCTTCTTTTTCTGTCATATTCAATAGTATTTTAGATTCTTCTACACC
>JABFSW010000121.1 GCA_013140415.1 Nitrosarchaeum sp. | reverse complement strand
CTTGTAATCTATTACGAATAGTTACACTGGTTATTCCAGAAATTTTGGTAATCTCATGTTGGGAGAGATTGAGGTTAGTTTTGATACCTGCCATATAGATTACAGTAGCAGCTACAGCATTGGGATTTTTTCCTGCAGTTAGTTCTTTCTCTTTTAGAGTATCAAAAATTTTTATGGCTTCTCGTTTAGTGATTTCAGGTATTTGTAAATTATTTGCAAATTTTATGATGCAGTTAATCGGATCTGTTACAGGAACAGTAAGTCTTAGATTTTGAAATAATATTCTATAGGATCGTGCAATTAATTTTCGTTTTTCTTGAAGGTGATTTGAAATGTCGATAATAGTTCTGGTAGTCTCCATGTCTCTGCATGCAGCATACACACATGCTCCTACTATGGATTTGACAGTTCTACCACGTACTAGTTGTGCTTTTGCAGCTTTTCTGTAAAGATATGCTGCTCTGTCAACTATGGCATCAGAAAGACCGAGTTTTTCTTTAAGTTTGACCATTTCATATAATGCGATTCTTAGATTTTTCTCCGAAGAGGTTTTTGCTTGACTCCTAGAATCCCATATTCTCATTCTTTTCATGGATTGTTTCATTTCGTAACCTAATGGTTTTCCAACAAAGTCCCGATTATATTTTCCAATTATTGTTGATAATCCCATATCATGCATTGTTAATGATGTTGGTGCATGTTGATCTTGTGTAAATGATCTCTCTTCTTTTCTTGTATCTGTAATATTTTCTTGTAAAATTCTTCCACAACTCTGACAGATAATTTCACCTGTTTCAAAATCAGTAATTATAATACTTTCACTACATGGGAGAACTTTGGTTGAGACAAGTTTTTGAACCATAAAAGGTAATTATTCCTGATTCCAAAATATTCTAAAATTTAAAATGTCAATCCCTCTTTCATCATTAGGGATAAATCATGTCTCAGCGGATCATAGCTAAGTGCAAAATTTAGATTATCTAAAAGTGAATCTATTAATGCACATTTGTTTTTTGCATATTGATAATACCTATCAAATGCCATATCAAATGAATTACATTTTCCAAATTGACTCCAAAAATCATCGCGTATTACGATATATTCTTGCAGAAATTGACGTACAGGTACTTCAACAACGGGTGCCATATTGTAACGCAGAAGTTTGACTAGTATTGTCTCAAATTCCCGGTCTAGATTTGCGTTATAGATTTGCTGGTAAATACTTGTCATATTTTCAAGTAAATACCATAACTTCGTCTTTGGCTAGTTTTTCTCTAAATTTTTCTTTGTCTCTTTGTTTCTTATCTTTCATGGTATGATATTGTAACAATGGAATTTATTGTAGATTGTATAAAATATGAACAAATATGTGATAATGATTGAAAATAATGAACATTTTTTAAGATTTTTAAATTTAAATTATAATATCATGCTTTCGTACATAGAACATGCATGATATTCTAAAAGGTGAATGTCTTGATCTTTATACTGATTGTAATCAATGCCATAACCCATTATCACATTGCCATTGTAAGTGTCATTATTGTGGAAAACGAGATGACTGTGAATGTGCATTATTTGATGCAGTTACAGGAGGTTAAATAAGATTTGAATATTTATGATACTAAAACCATCAGATGTGCGATTTGTCAAAAGGCAATAGGTGAAGTAGATTTTGATGCAGAAATAATTCGCCCAAAATGTGGGCAGTGCTCAAATCCAATTCTAGACACTAGTGATAAAATGCATTATTTGATTTATAACTAGATTTTTAGTACATTAAATTCAACAAAATTATTTGCTAAAACCTTGATTTCCAACCACATTTAGTGTGATTGTTGATTTTATGTTTGCAATCTTTCTAATCTTTTTGCTAATAATATCTGAAATGTCATTGTATGTTGGTGCAACAAGTGTACAAATAATCTCAAAAGATCCAACCAAGCTATCAGCTTCTACCACTTCAGTTATTTTTTCCAGTTCTTGCAAGATTGCAGATTCTTGTGATCTGTTACAATGAATGATGACAAAAGCTTGTGCCATGTATTTTTCTAAAACCTCTTTTTCACTTTTGGTTGTTTTTCTAAAACTTTCTTTTTCATTTACCAGTAATGTCAATGTTGAATAGATTTTTTGAATTTTTCTAATCCCATTAGAAATATCATGTTGAATTTTTCCCTCATCATTTGACTCTAGTTTTGTTATAATGTCATATGAGCCAAATGTACCATGTGCCTCCTTTACACTTTTAATTTTATTTAGATTTGATATGACAGATGTTTCAGTTCCAGATTCATTAGCTATTAGAACAAAAGCTTTAGGCATATTCTTAGTTTTGCCCTTCTATCCCCATAAGAGTGAGAGTGGATCTAATGTATTCTATTTTTCGTATACTCCAAATGATGATTTCTCGTAGTTTCTCTTTTTCAGCATGTTCAATTTTTGCAATTATATCGTATGCACCAAACGTTCCATACACTTCCTTGACTGAATCTAGATGCTTTAGATTTTCAATTATTGTCTCTTCTTTTCCCAATTCACAGTTAATCAAAACATAAGCTGTTGCCATAATATTACATGTCACCAGATCATTATTTAATATGAATGGTGAATTTATAAATATTTGTTTGATTTTATTCCATATAATCAAATATATTTATATATAT
>JABFSW010000208.1 GCA_013140415.1 Nitrosarchaeum sp. | reverse complement strand
CATTTGTTCCTTTAATTTTGATATTTTATCTTGTCTTGCCTGTGTTATTTTCACATATTGTGGCATTATCTCCAATTTCTCTTAACATAATTCCTGGTGACTTTTTCCATCTTACTTGTACTGCAGCACAAGCAGCAGAGCCAGATGGTATATGTGCTCAAAAAGAAAATGCTCTATATCTTTGGGCTTGGTATTTTCTATCATCCATTGCATTTAGTGGCATCATTATGAAACTAACAAAAACATCTATGAGCCCTTGACCAAGTCAATTGTAATTTCTGGTCCCCCGGCTGTGGGAAAAACAACTGTAGCTAAAGGATTGGCAGATGAATTTAATCTGACATATCTTAGCGGCGGTGATATTCTAAAAGAAATGGCAAACGAACAAGGATTTGATGTAATTGGTGATGATTGGTGGGATACTGAAGATGGTATGAAATTTCTCAATCAAAGAGAAAGCAATTCTGAATTTGATAAGAAAGTAGATGATAAATTAATCCAACTTTTTAACACAGGTGGAATGGTCATAACAAGTTATACTCTTCCATGGTTAGTTAGCAACGGTATCAAAATTTGGTTAGCTGGTTCTCATGATAGCAGCTCAAAGAGAATGCAAACTAGAGATAATATGACTTCGCAAGAAGCATACGAAATAACAAAAATAAGATATGATAAAAACCGAGCATTATACAGGAAATTATATCATTTTGATTTTGGAAATGATATATCTGTATTTGATAAAATCATTGATACTGATAATCTTAATGCAACTCAAGTAATTAATATTGCAAAAGAAACTGTGAGAAAATTACTATGATTCTCAAACAACTTCAGAATTTGATCGTAATTGATCAGGATATTACTGATAATGCATATGGGACATATTATAACAAAAGAACTCTTGAACAATTACTCAATTATGGTCTGATAATTTTAGATAAACCTCCAGGACCTACTAGTCATGAAACTGTTGCTTGGACAAAAAGAATCTTAAAGATTCCAAAGATTGGTCACAGTGGAACTCTTGATCCTCAAGTTTCAGGAGTATTGCCTTTGGGTCTTGGAGAGGCAACCAAGGCACTTGGTGTACTACTTTATGGTCCAAAAGAATATCATGCGCTTGGAAGATTTCATTCTCTCCCATCAAAAGAAAAACTCGATGATGTACTTGATATGTTCAGAGGAGAAATTTTCCAAAAACCTCCACAACGTTCTTCTGTTCTTAGACAAACTAGAACAAGAACTATCTATGAACTAGAAGTACTTGAGCAAAAAGAAAGGTTACTTTTAACTCGTATATTATGCGAGGCTGGAACATACATTAGAAAATTATACTATGACATTGGAGAAATTCTTGGTCCTGGTGCTACTATGATAGAGCTAAGAAGAACAAGAGTTGATCAATTCTATGAGTCTGATGGTCTGGTAACGTTACATGAACTTGCAAATGCTTTTGCACTTTGGGAAGAAAAAAAAGATGATACTAAACTTATGAAAATGATTAAGCCTATCGAGTATGCACTCAGTGAACTAAAATCTGTAATTATTCGTGATTCTGCAGTAGATGCATTATGTCATGGCGCACAACTTGCAATTCCTGGCATATTGCAAATTTCTCCAAATCTAAACAAAGGCGACATTGTAGGAATTTATACCCAAAAAGGAGAAGCCATCGCTTTGGCTGAATCCCTGATGTCTGAGGTAGAAATACGTGATGCAACCAAAGGTTATGCTTTTGAGACAAAACGAATTATCATGGCTCCTAACACATATCCAAAGAAATGGAGATCTAAATCTCCCCAAAAGGATTAAAAAATCCAGACAAAAACTCTTGAGTAATTGTTAGCAAAAAGTCTTGTAATTTTTATTGGTGTTGGTGTTTTGGCAGGTTTTGTATTTGGGTTTTATCTGCTTGATATGAAAAATACCAATCAGCTCGTATTTGTTGATGGCTCTTCAATTTCTATAGTGACAGAAAAATCTGATTTTAAGAAAGGTGAAGAAATTAAAATAACTATTATAAATTCTGGAACTACACCGCTGACTTTTTCAGACACATCTTATGGCTTAAAGATAAGTGGATTGTTTGGCATTATGATGTATTCTCCTCCTGCATCACAAGTAATTACAACCTTAAAACCAAATGAAGAAATTGTATTTGTTTGGGATCAAATGAAATCTGATAATTTACCTGTTTTAGAAGGTCTTTACAAAATCAGCTCAAATGGAATTGATTCTATGGGAAACAAAGTAGAAAAATCTATTACTATTAATATTTGGAAGTAAATTTTTGTAATTCCAAGTAACACAATATATAATCAAATTTTCCCGAATTACTTTGTCGAAAGACAAGTGCCGGGGTCGCCTAGCCTGGTAGGGCGCGCGCCTGGAAATAATTTACCATAAAGCGCGTTCTCGCAAGGGAACGGGAGTTCAAATCTCCCTCCCGGCGCCTTCAGGATTTGAACTCATTCTACTCTAAAATTGTAAACCTATTCTCACATTACTTTTATTCTAAGTTAAACTAATTTCATAAATCTCGCTAGATGATTTCATTTTAATATTAACTTTCATCATAAAATATGTTTTACTGATTTAATGATGCAGAAGAATGGAAGATGGGTATTACAGTTGGAAATATTCGAAGAATTGATATTCATATAAAATTAACACCGAACTGAATTGCAAATTTCCTTTAGTAT
>JABFSW010000166.1 GCA_013140415.1 Nitrosarchaeum sp. | reverse complement strand
CAGTGTAATATCTTTTGCAATAGAATCACCTATGTGTGTATGACAGTTTACAAAACCTGGAATTAATAATAATCCTTCACAGTCTATTGATTCTTCTTTTGCGCTAGCTCCTAGATTAGGTTGGATTCGTTTGAATCTTTGATCTTGAATCTTTATGTTAGTATTTGAAATAAAATCTAACTCTTTACCTAATAGAATACTTGCATTTTTGATTAGCATGATAATTCATAAACATTAGGTTTTTCTTTTCCCGAATCTCTGATTTCTCTTATTGTGTCAAGAGATTTAGTCGCAAGTTTTACAGCCTCTCTAGCAGTTTTTGCATTACCTATTCCACAATTCAAAGTAATATTATCTTCTTTTTCAATTAATTTAATGAAATCATTTACAGAATTTTTAGCATCATCGTTTGCAACGACTATAAAATTATCTCCGCCCATAAAAAATGTAAGAGAATTTTTTGTTAAAAAGAATTTTGACATTTTTGCATATAAATTAAAAATTGTTGAAGTAATCTCATATGGAGAATTTATTTTTCGCCTAGAAGTAAGATCGTCTACATCAAAGTGCATTATTGAAACTTTTTGTTCAGATTTACCATTAATAAAACCAAAAATAGCATGTTCTTTGCTTAGAAAAGTCTCATTTTTTTTTCCTTCATATGCTTTTAGATTTGCTTCAAATGGAGAATCAGCATAACCTATTGACATAGATAGTCTGACATCAAAGGATTTTTCAAGATTTTTTTGAATTTCAATATGATCCTCTAAGATTAATCCATTAGAAACTACAAAAAATTCATCGGCTCTATTTAAGAAAACAAGACAATTTTTTTCTGAGAATAATTTTTGAATCTCTTTGTATAGTGATGCTTGAAGCATTTGAAGTGCATGCTCTCTATCACTACCTAGTGTTAGAGTCCAAGGCCCATAACCATTTATTTTCAATATGCTAAGTTGAATCATTTTTGAATCCTCTGTAACTCGTTAAAGATCTTTACAACAGATTCAACTGCACGTTCTGCTACAGGTCGTATTCTAGCATATGCATGTCTTTCCTGCATTCCAGGTCCAGTTATTCCTAAAGAAACTGGTTTTTGATATTTAGTTGATAAAGCAGTTAATGCTTGTACTGTAGAATGAGCAATTACTTCATCATGCTTTGTTTGTCCTTTAATTATAGCACCAAGAGTAACTACCCCATCAACATCTTTTTTTTGTAACAATGCATTGACTATTATGGGCATATCATATGCTCCTGGTACCTTACAGGTATAGTTTATTTTCAATTTCATAATTTTTGCTTTTTCTTCAGCTACAGAAAGCATCCTAGATGTCACTTCTTCATTAAATTCCGAAACCACTATAGCAATATTCAAAATTAATGCACCTTGGCAAATTCTAATAATTCTTTACCATCAATTAGTGGAATTGCATTTTGTTTTGCATATTTTTCTGCTTTATCAATAGATAATGCAGTATAAGTTTCAGCATCCATCATTTCACAAATTGCAGTAACAGGAGTTAAACCTGCAATTTGAGTAAGATAAACAGACATTTCAGTATGACCCTGTCTTTTTGCCAATAGTCCTTTTGATGCAATTAATAATGGAACATGTCCAGGAGTTTTAAAAGAAGAAGCAAATTTTTTCTGTTTGTTCTCAACGCTAAAAATATTTGCCATTTCTCTTATGGTTAGTGACCTGTCTTTATCTGTTATACCAGTATAAGTTTGATAATGATTAACAGAAATTGAAAATGTGGGATGATCACCATATGGAGCAAGTCCCATGATCATTTCTTTATTTGAAATTGGCGATTCTGCTAAAATTTCATGCATATATCTCAATTCTAAAGAATTTGCAAAATTATGATCAATTGCAATACATAAAAGACCTCCAGCATGTTGACGCATTCTTGCAACATGTTCAGGTGTTACAAATTCTGCAGCAACTACCATATCTATTTCATTTTCTCTTCCTGCAGAGTCAAATAACAATACAAACTCACCTCGTTTTAGTGATTCAAGTCCTGATTCAAGTGACATATATGAAAAATCATCTGTAAACTAATTATAAAGTTTACTATAAAATTGGTAATTACCATAAAAGTAGTAGAATATCAATTTTATTTTAAAATGTATTTTCCAAGAA
Organism: Nitrosarchaeum sp.; assembly: GCA_013140415.1. Classification (GTDB taxonomy): domain Archaea; phylum Thermoproteota; class Nitrososphaeria; order Nitrososphaerales; family Nitrosopumilaceae; genus Nitrosarchaeum. Next base: position 557 of record JABFSW010000166.1, on the reverse strand, counting down.
TATCAGTTTCAATGTTAAGTTTATCGCCAACATTCTTTGTTTTGAAATTAGTTATTTCTATCGTATGAGGAATCAAACATACAGAAGCAAGATTATTTTTAACATCTACTACTGTCAAACTGATTCCATCAACTGCAATTGAACCTTTTTTTACAATATATTTCGATAATTTCTTGGGAACTTCAAACCAAACTTGCACTTCTTTAGGTTTATTTTGTATTTTTTTAATGATACCAACTCCATCTACATGACCTAAAACAAAATGTCCTTCTAATCTGTCACCAGTTTTTAGACTTCGCTCAATGTTAACAATATCTCCAGGTTTTAGATTTCCTAGATCGGTTTTTTGTGTAGTTTCTTCTATCATTTCAAAAATACAATTAGATTTAGATAGATTTGTAGCAGTAAGACAAACTCCATTCAAAGCTACACTTTGTCCAATCTTCAAACCTTTCGCATGTTTTCCTAAATTTACAGTCATTTGAATAGCACTCCTATTTTTAGTGTTTTTTGAAATTTTCTCAATTTTTCCAATGCCTTCAATGATTCCAGAAAAC
>JABFSW010000054.1 GCA_013140415.1 Nitrosarchaeum sp. | reverse complement strand
AAACCATTTGTGATGTTCTTTTAACTTTGAGAAAATTTTATTGTAAGACTCTTTATTTGCTGACTTGACCATGTTTTGCGAATTGATTTTCCCAATTTAAAAACACCGATTTTAGACTATTTTATTGACAAGTTTTTGATCTGCAACGTATAAAAGGGGAGTTGAAGATTTTTTCATCTATGGGTATGCAAGCAACTTCTAAAGGCACTATGCCAGTTGTATTGTTAAAGGAAGGCGGCTCTGAAACCAAAGGACGAGACGCACAAAAAAATAACATTGCAGCAGCTAAAATAATTGCCGAAATTGTTCATACTAGCCTTGGTCCAAGAGGTATGGATAAAATGCTAGTTGACTCCTTGGGAGATGTTACTATTACTAATGACGGTGCAACAATTCTAAAAGAAATTGATGTTCAACATCCAGCAGCAAAAATGCTCGTTGAAATATCAAAAACTACTGATAATGAAGTAGGAGACGGTACCACATCGGCTGTCATTTTAGCTGGTGCTCTTCTAGAGAATGCTGAATCACTTTTAGATCAAAATGTTCACCCAACAATTATAGTTGATGGATATAGAAAGGCAGCTAAAAAAGCAAAACAATTCCTTCAAGACATTGCTGAGACTGTAACTGCAAATGATAAAACAATTCTTAACAAAATTGCAAAAACATCTATGCAAACAAAACTAGTAAGAAAAGACTCTGATCAATTAGCAGATATTGTTGTGAAAGCAGTTCTTGAAGTTGCTGAAAAAGAAGGTGACAAATATACCGTTGATATTGATGATATTAAAGTAGAAAAGAAAGCCGGTGGCTCGATTAAAGATTCTGTTATTATTCAAGGTATTGTGCTTGACAAAGAAATTGTTCATGGTGGAATGCCAAGAAAAATTTCTGATGCAAAAATAGCATTAATTAACAAAGCTCTTGAAATTAGTAAAACTGAAACTGATGCTAAAATAAACATCTCAAACCCACAACAATTGAAATCATTTCTTGATGAGGAAAATAGAATGCTAAAGAATATGGTGGACAAAGTAATTGGTTCTGGAGCCAATGTGGTCTTGTGTCAAAAAGGAATTGATGATATGGCTCAACACTACCTTGCAAAGGCAGGAATCATTGCAGTTAGAAGAATTAAAGAAAGTGATCTTACAAAACTTGCAAAAGCAACTGGTGCTAGAATTGTAAATAATCTAGATGACATATTTGAAAAAGATCTCGGTGATGCCCAATTAGTAGAAGAAAGAAAAATTGAAGAAGACAAATGGGTATTCATTGAAGGTTGCAAACATCCAAAATCTGTTACACTTCTTCTTCGTGGTGGCTCTCAAAGAGTAGTTGATGAAGTTGAACGTTCTGTTCATGATTCACTTATGGTAGTAAAAGATGTAATTGAAAAACCAGAAATTGTTGCAGGTGGTGGTGCACCTGAAACTTATGCTGCAACTAAAATAAGAAGTTGGGCAAAATCACTAGAAGGTAGAGAACAGTTGGCTGCTGAAAAATTTGCAGATTCTTTAGAATCAATTCCTTTAACACTTTCAGAAAATGCTGGAATGGATCCAATTGATACACTTACTGTTCTTCGTTCTAGACAAATGAAAGGAGAAAAATGGACAGGAATTGATGTTATGAAAGGTAAAATTGGAAATATGAAATCAAGTGATATCATTGAACCATTAGCAGTTAAACTTCAAATTGTTTCGGCAGCTGCAGAGGCAGCTTGTATGATTCTTAGAATTGATGATGTTATTGCCACACAAAAATCTGCAGGACCACCACCTGGAGCAGAAGGCGGAATGCCTGGAATGGGCGGAATGGGTGGTATGCCTGGAATGGGCGGAATGGGTGGTATGCCTGATATGGGCGGAATGATGTAAATCATTTTGATAACAAATTATTTTTCAAAAGTTTATTTGATAATCTCATTTACAAACCACATTGAGTAAAACTACATCCAAAATGCTTACAGGATTCAAGTATGTTTATCTAATAGCATTTTTTGCATTACTTTCAGGATTTTTTCATCCACTGATCACTAACACAAGTTTTGACAGTGTAGTAATCGGTGTTATAGTATTATTTGTTGGTCTTGCAGGTGGTCTTTTACTTTACAAATCTGCCGTTTCTGAGAAAAAACGTGTAATATTTCTTGGGGGAGGGTTTGCTCTAATATCCATCTCATTATTTTACATCTTTCAGATTACTGGAAGAGTTTAGATATCAAAATATAGATAAAATTCATGTGGATGAGGTCTAATTGCAATTTCACGCTGATCCCTTTTACCTAATTCTATCATTTTATCAATTACATCACTTGTATAAATTGGGCTGAGGAATTTTCTGTCACTTTCCAATTCATCTAGTGCTTCACCAAGACTCTTTGGCAGTACTCCTATTCCTCTTTTGGCCCTATCTGATTTTGTCATTTTAAAAATATCATCCCGGACTTGATCACCAGGATCTATTTTTTTCTTAACCCCATCCATACCAGCTGCCGTTACTGCAGCAAATACAAGATATGGATTTGATGAAGGATCAGGAGCTCTAAATTCAAGTCTCTTAAGACTAGCATAATTTTTTCCTTTGAGATGTTGTGGTACTCTTACTATTGCAGATCTGTTACCTGCACTCCATGCGATATAAGCTGGTGCTTCATAACCAGGAACAAGTCTATGATATGAATTAGTAGTAGGATTACAAATTGCAGATAATGCTTTTGCAT
>JABFSW010000045.1 GCA_013140415.1 Nitrosarchaeum sp. | reverse complement strand
AAGTATACAGAAATGGTCTTAGATGATAAACTAGAGTTATTGCCACTAGAAAGACTATTAAAAAAATGACATCGATGTTCTTCTTTAATTGGTTCTTGCTTGTTTACTAAATTATCCATGAATGCAAACCTCTTTCACACAGTGTAGAGTAATAATAAGATAATATGTTTTTGTGAAATTTTGTGTTTAATACATATAATCATTATAGAAAGGTAGTTAATTATCAATATGTAATAAATTACACAGACTGAGGCTTTAATAACATCTTAATATTATCATACCTAGGATATGACAAAAACAATTCTGGTTGTAGAAGACGATATGGAATTGTTAGATTTGTATGCAGAGATATTACAAGTGAATATGTATAATGTTCAAACAGCTATAAACGGTGAAGAAGCAGTATCAAAATACAGGCAAATATATCCAGACTTGGTAGTGATGGATGGTGATATGCCAAAACTTGATGGATATGAGGCATTTTCGCAAATCATAGAGATGGACAAAAATGCAAAAGTGGTAATAGTAACAGGTTATTCTGAATTTGAGTTAAAAAATAAAAGAGCCCTAGAGCAAGGGCTAGTTTCTGTGATTTCAAAACCAATTGGAATAGACATGCTATTAGATTTGGCAAAGAAATATTCAGATATAAAAAATTTGGAAAAACAAGATCTAGTTTCTAATTCAAATTTAGAAAGATCTATAAGCTAATACAATAACAGACATTTTGAATATGACAAATAATTCTTGGTGGGAAGGACTGCCAGAAGAGATTGAATCAGATTTAGAAATTTTGTCAGATTTAAAAAATCAAAATTGATTTTAAATTATTATTTTCAGGTTACAATTTAACAAAAAAGCGGGTCTAGTGGGATTCGGACCCACGACAACCGGATTAAGAGTCCGGTGCGCTACCTGGCTGCGCCATAGACCCATAAAAATAGCAAATCCTAGAGTTGTTATTAATCTTAAGATTGGAAAAGAAATGAAAATTTAGTTTTGAGCTTTTGCTTCAATTTCAGCATACTTTTCAAGAATTGCAGTAAGTGCAGTTGAAACTGGAACATCGTTCATTTTTTTCTTTTCTGCAAGTAGTTTTTGGTATGCATCTAGTGTGATGTATACTGGAATTGAACCATTTCCTTCAAGTAATCCTCTGACATTATAGAGTGCAGTTTCCATTCCTCTTTCAGCAGATTTTGCAAATTTTGCTTTATCCAAAATTGCTCCTAATGGGCCAAATGGCATGACATAATCGACTGACATGGTTACTCTGGTTAAATTATCACCTAATGATTTGAATTCGTTGGTAATTTTCCAGTTCTTAAATGGACCTTGAATCTGTTTTGCAGAAATTCTTTCATTTCTGACAAATTCAGTTGTTTCACAATCCCATTCTAGTCGTTTACCGCTAAAGTCTCCGATTATTCTAAATGTTGTTCCAACACCCATCCCTTCTTTGATGTTCATAGGAATTACTGTCATGCCTACTGTATCATTTTTGATTTGATCAGAAACATGTTCGGGTCTTGCAAAATAAGTAAATACATTTTCTACAGGTGTTTTAATATCGATTGATTTTGTTACGATAGTCAACGTTTGAGTCTCTTGCCAATAAGGATTTAAAGGTTTTGAAGATTTTCTTGTGGAAATTGATTAACACTATATTCATGCGAAGATTCCATATTCATAATGATAAAATTACGATCAGTTGGTATAATATTTATTTTAGTGTCAACTATGGTTCCTTTATTTTCTGATGCATATGCACATTCAATGTTTAATTCTGCTGAAGAATTTCTTGGAGGATACAGAGTTCAGGTTGCAACGTTACCAGAATTTCCACAGATAGGAGAAAAATCACAGATTTTATTTAGAGTTGGAGATAGTGACTTTAACGAAGTCGATAATTTTACAATGGGTATTAGATTTTTTTACAATGATCAACAAATTGATGCAATCAATCCAGAATCACATAAAGGTGGCCATTACGAGATGGATTATGTCTGGGAAAAACCAGGAAATCATGTTGTTAAAGTAGATCTATATGATATGGGCGGTAAATCAGGAATTCTAACGTATACTTTTAACATGAGTACGCAAAGTCCATTTGGATATATTTTCATCATGTCAATTACAATAGGAGCCATTACATTAGGAGTAGTTGTAGCGTATATCTATCTGCCAAAAAAAATAAAATTCAAATCTAGAGCGTAGATTCGATCGGTTTTTTTGCAATTCTAAATGCAAACAATGTAGTTAGCAAAACCATTGAAAACAATAGTATTCCAACTCCCAAGTGAATTGCAACAAGTACAGCATGTAGTTTTAGATCAATTACCAAGGCACCAAGAGTAATTTGTGTAACTACAAGCGTTGCTGCAAAAGTACTAGTAAATTTAATTTTTCTACCAGCATTTTTGTTAATCCAACTACCTATTGCAGTAGCAATTACAAGAGCACCAGTAGTTGCAGCAATTAGTCTATGAGTCCATTCAATGAAATATTCTTCATTTGGCATTATTCCATTTGGACATAGTGGCCATTCAGGACATGTCAAGCCAAGTCCAGCTGAGGAAACATATCCGCCGATAAACATCAAAGAATACAAAACAATCAGAGCTGCCAATGCAAGATATTGTAATGCCAAACTATTCCACTATGAATGAACCTTGCATTCCTTGCAATGCATGTCCTGGAACGGTACAAATGTAGTAGTAAGTTCCTGGAGCACCTGCAACAAAGGTGACACTTCCACTTTCACCTGGTTTTAGTGGGTTTGATGCAGCTGCAATAGCAGAATTCCAAAGTACATTATTGAAATTTTCTGGATCTGAGACAATACCAAATGCATGAAATGATTTACCAGCATTTACGGCAGAGAAAGTAATTTCATCGCCAGATTTTACTTTCAATTCTGGATTGTGTCCTTCTTCACCAGGTAATGCATTAAATGCTAGAGTTCTAAAATCAGATGATTCAATAAAATCTATACTAAAATCATGATGAACTCCAGTTGGGGCTGCTGCCTTTGGAGCTTCTCCTGTTTGGGCTGCACCTACAATAATCTCTCCAACCATTCCTTGATCTCTGTGACCTGGAACTGTACAGATATAGTAATAGGTTCCTTCCTCAGATGGAATAAATTCTGACATTCCATTTTGACCTGGTTTTAGTGGATTATTTGCACTTGAAACTTCAGTTCCTGGAATAATTCCAGCAAATCCTTCATTTGCTTTTGTTACACCAAATGCATGAAATGATTTACCAGCATTTGCAACATTAAAGACAACTTCATCACCTACATTTGCATTAATTGTTGGATTGTGTCCTTCTTCACCAGGTAATGCATTAAATGCTAGAGTTCTAAAATCAGATGATTCAATAAAGTTCAGAGTCACTTCCATGTGTTTTCCAGTTGCTACACCTGGTGCAAGTTTATGTTCAGATTCGCCTGCCATTTGAGCAACTACTGCAGCTGGAGTAGATGTCCAGTAATCCCACATGCTAAAGAAAATTACACCGCCAACAATGCAAATGCCTAGCATTATTGCCATCATTTTTCCAGTCCTTGATGAAGTTGTTCTGTAAATTTCTTGGTTGTGTTGACTCATTTCATATTCTCCTAATGATGCGGGTTCTTTGCTTCAAAAGGATAATAGTATTTGCCACCTAGATTGAATGGATCGTCGGTGTCTGCTAATTTTCCTTTGCCAGAACTGTAGATCATGTTTATCAAAAATATTGCCATACTAACACCAATAATCATGGCACCTACTGAAGCAATTTGGTTCATAGTAATCCATTCTGGGATTGGTGGATAATCATAAACTCTTCTTGGCATTCCATATAGACCAAGCACATGTTGTGTAAAGAATACCAAAACTGTTCCTATAAATGATAATATAAAGTGAATTTGTCCCATTCTCTCATTATACATTCTTCCTGTTACATATGGGAATAGGTAGTAAAAGAAACCTATTGAGCCAAATGCAATTGTTCCCATTACAAATAGGTGGAAGTGACCAACTACCCAATAACTGTCATGTGTTTGAAAGTCCAATGGCATTGCAGCATTAACAACGCCACCTGCTCCTGCTGAGAAAAATAATGCAATTCCTCCAACAGCCCACATCATTGGTGTTGCAAATTTGATTCTACCATTCCACATTGTTGCAATAAAGTTAAAGACGTGCATTGCAGATGCGGGTACTGCAGCTAGTGTTCCTATCATGAATACAGTTTTTTCAGTAAATGACATTCCTGTAGCATACATGTGATGTGCCCAAGACGAGAAACTTACCATCGATAATAATACAAAAGCAAAGATTCCAGAGCTGTGACTAAATATCGGTTTTCTTGAGAATCTTGGAATAATTTCATACATCATTCCGATTGCTGGAATGACCAGTACATACACTTCAGGATGGAATGTAAACCAGAACAAGTGTGCATATGCAATTGGGTCACCACCCATTGCAGGATTGAAGAATCCACTTACGCCAAGTCTGTCAGTAAGTAACATCAAAAGTGCTGCTGCAAATGTTGGAATTGCAACTAGAACAATTAATGATGATGTTAAAAATGACCAAGCCAATAATGGCACTTGACCCATTGACATGTCTGGATGTTTACATTTTAGAATTGTAACAGTAAAGTTGATAGCTCCAAGTACTGATGAGATTCCCAAAATTTTTAATCCGAATATCCACATGTCTGCGGCTGGACCTGGTGCACTGATAATAGAATATGGGGGTGTTGCATACCAAGTAAAGTCAGCAAAGCCCAACCAGATTAGTGCACCTGCCGGTGGAATCATCCAAAATGCTATTGCATTTAATTTTGGATATGCCATATCCTTGTATCTTACCATAATTGGTACAAGGTAATTACCAACTGCAGATGCAAATGGCAGAATAAATAAGAAAATTAATGTTGTTCCGTGTACAGTAAACATTCTATTAAACGTCATAGAGTCTGCAATGATTTGATATCCTCCATTTGCATTAGGAAAGAACAGTTCTGCTCTAATTGCAAGAGCTAATGTACCACCCAGAAACAAGAATGCAAGAGATGTTATGAGATATAGTAATCCAACATCAGTATGATGTGTTGAAAACATTATTTGCCAAATTGGACGTGGCTTTTGTAATTCCAGAACCATTAGTAATTCTCCTCACTTGAAAGTTTGGATAAAAGGGTTAGCATCAAGATGACGGTTCTGCCTCCTCCACAATTAGTTTACCACGCATGTTATAGTGAATTAGTCCACAATATTCTCTGCATTGAATGTCATGTTCTCCAACTTCCATTGGTGCAAACCATACTGTGTTAACTCTTCCAGGTATTGCATCTAACAATACTACATAATCATGAATGTTAAATGAATGATTAACATCTTTTGACATTATTTCAAACTTGTATGCTTTCCCGACTTTGACATGTAGTTCACCAATTTCTTTTGTTCCATCTTCATGTTCAAATGACCAGAACCATTGTTGTCCTGTTACTTTGATAACTTCGGCATCTGCTGGAATATGTTCAACTAATCTTTCGGCATTCCATGCTTCTGCGCCTACCCAACACATCAAAGCTATTACAACGCCAACATAAACCCATTCAGGCCAGTTAGAATGATGTCCCATTTTACCATACTCCTTCCTTTTCATAGGGAGTTGGAGTGGCCTTTGGATTAGATTCTCTGAATCTCCAACATAACCAGATTATAGTTCCAGATACCACTGCACCAACCGTAAATGCTACAGTCATCATTCGATAAAATAAATTCCAAATTACTACTCTACGATCAAGATAGCCTTCAGGTTCATCACCTGCGGCAAAGACGTAATCTGCTGCTGGAATGATTACTAAAATTGCCAATACTAAGAATAGACCAAGTATACTCTTCATTAGCGATTGACAGACGTGACCTGTGATTTCTATTTAAGGGTTTTCAAGATTACTATCTACCAGTCTTGATTGAAACGCGACGGATCCATTACATTAAGTCCAGAAATTGAAAATTTACGTTTGTATTCTCTAAAGATGTTCAGAGATGCATTTGCAATAATTAATTCAAATAGATTCGTAGGTGTAAGATCTACTACAGTAGATAGCATTGCTTTGATTGGGTCCATATGAGTTACAAGTACAACGTTTTGATCAGGATGATTTTCAATGACATGATCTACAATACCTAGTATACGTTTTTTTACTTCTGAGAAAGTCTCAACACCGTTATGAGCAATTTCTAATTCACCATTATAGAATTTCATAAAAACATTACCATGACTGGTAAAGATTTCATCGTATGGCACACCAGTAAATTTTCCCATGTCAAGTTCAATTAGTCTATCATCAATTGTTACATCAAGGGAATTGTGTTTGCCAACAATTTCTGCAGTGTGTCTTGCTCTTTCAATAGGACTAGAATAAATTGCAGAGATATTCATGTGTTCTAAGAATTTTGCTGCCTTTTCTGCTTGATCAATTCCCTTTTCAGTTAATGGTACACCTGGAGTTCTTCCAGTTAGAATTCTTTCGAGATTATTTTTTGCCTGACCATGTCTCAGAAAAATAATTGAGCCCAATCTGATCGAATGTCAAATAAAGATAATAATAAGATTCTCAGGACAATATCATGAAAATTGGGATTATTGGCGGAACTGGAGGAATGGGAAAAGGTTTTGCTCTTAGATGGTCTCAAAATCATAATGTAATAGTCGGTTCCAGAGATGCCGCAAGAGCATCAGAATCTGCAAAAGAATACACAAATCTTGCAAAAGAATCATTTGGACAAATTAATGGAACAATTACAGGAAACGATAATGTTTCAGTTGCCAGAGATAGCGATGTTTTGATTTTATCAATTCCTTATGAGAACATTGATTCTGTATGCTCAGAAATTTTACCTGTAGTCAAAGATAGTTGCGTAGTTGTATCTCCAATTGTTCCAATGGTAAAAACTGATGTGGGGTTTGAATTTATTCCAATTAAAGAAAACAAACCATTTTCATATCAACTTGTTTTAAAATATATGAAAAACAAATCAAAACTAGTTTCTGCATTTCATGTTATTTCTGAAAAGAAACTTGTCAATCCAACAATGATACTTGATTATGATATTTTTGTATGTGGTGATGATAAAGAATCAATTGAAGTGGTAAATGGTTTGATTAATGAAATTAAAGGATTAAGACCAATCTACTTGGGGCCGGGAGAATTATCATATCTTGCAGAAATTTCAACACCGTTATTGCTAAATGCAATGATAAGAAACAAGATAAAAAATCCAGGTATCAAAATTATCTAAGTATAATTTTGTTAGTGATGAGCCACGAATATTATAGACGAGGGAGAAATTGGTATACTGCAATTGGTGTACTTTTTCTAATTATGGCAGGAATTGTTCTTGTCAGACAAGTAATACTCTGGGGTCCAGAATTTGTAGAGGATTTTATTGTAAATTCAGAATTTACCAATGAGAAAGTATCAATAGGTATGATTAGCTTTGGTGTTTTTATGATACTAGTAGGATTTAGAAAACATGAATCGCAGAGATGAATTTTTAAAAACTCAAAAAGTTTTACATTTTACAACTATAGGAAGTAGCAAAACTCCACACATAGTACCTGTTTGGTATATGTATAGTTCAAAAAGAATCTACATCGGCACAAACACTAGAACCCAAAAGGCAAAAAATGTAAAGAAAAACAACAAAGTTGCATTTTGTGTAGATGTGGGAGTTAATTCTCCAATATATGGTGTAATGGGTCAGGGAAATGCAAATATCATTTTAGAAGATAACAAAGTAAAGCAGATTGCAAAAAAAATACTTGCAAGATATTTCAAAAACATGCAAAACAAATCGGCAATAGATCTACTAGATGATACTGATTGTATCATAGAGATAACTCCAGTAAAGTTATCCACTTGGAATTATTGACTGACAAACTCTTCAATCTTGTTCATTGCTGAATCTAAAATTTCAAGACTGGGTAGATAGACTAGTCTAAAATGTCCACTACCATATTTTTCTCCAAAGCCAGAACCATGTACTGTTAGTACTCCTTTTGATTCTAGAAGTTTTTGTACAAATTCTTTATCAGTCCCAAATTTATTATCTTCAATCTTTGGAAAAGCATAAAATGCACCTTGTGGATTGGGACAATACAAACCTGGCATCGAATTTAGTCTTTTTACAACCAAGTCTCTTCGCTTTTTTAATTCAGATACAAATTCAGAGATGTATCCTTGAGGTCCTCGCAGTGATTCTAATGCTGCATGCTGAACTGGAAGATTTGTAGCAATTCTTACTCTGGCAAGTTTTGGAAGATTTTCTCGCAATGCATCAAGTTTTGGGGATTGATTAAACGCAATGTAACCAATTCTCCATCCAGACATTAGATGAACTTTGGAGAATCCATTAAGAACAATGACAGGTGAATCTTTTGCTACTTTACCAATTCCTATAAATTTTTGATCAAAGACTATTTGATCATAAATTTCATCACAGATTATGTAGAGGTTATGTTGATTTGCAATTTCAACTAATTTTTTAAGTGATGATTCATTAAATACAACACCAGTTGGATTGTTTGGACTAATCAAACAAATGGCAATAGTTTTTGAGGTAATCTTTGATTTAATATCATCAATATCAGGTGTAGAATTATCCAAATCAACTGCAAACTCTACAGGAATTCCACCGTGTAGTCTGACGTATGAGGCATATGGTGGATAGTAAGGTCCAGGTAATAGTACTTCATCGCCTTCTTCAACAATTGACGATATTACCATATCAAGTCCTTCAGAGACACCATTTGTAATTAGAATATCATCAGATGAAATTGATAGTCCCTTTGCATTTTCTTTTTTTGCAATTTCTACTCGTAGTTCCTTGAGACCTTCTGATGCAGAGTAATAGTTTTCTCCTTTTCTTATTGCATTAATCATTGCTTCTTTTACATTATCAGGAGGTTGAAAACCAAATTGTACAGGATCACCAATGTTAAGATAATCCACTTTCATTCCTTTTTGTTCAACTTTTCTTGCAGCTAGAACAATATCCCTAATTGCATATTCAACACCTGCCACTTTCTTTGATATTTTCAAAGCATCTAGACAAATATTTAGGCCTGTTAAATTCTTACTTGTTTGGACTCGTTGCACAGCCTGGATAGTGCGAGCGGCTTCGAACCGCTAGGTCGAGGGATCGAAGCCCTCCGAGCCCTCTTAGATTATT
>JABFSW010000096.1 GCA_013140415.1 Nitrosarchaeum sp. | reverse complement strand
TGCTTGAAAACATCAAAAAGTGATTTTATGGATAAGATAGTAGTTTTAGATTTTGGGTCGCAGTATAGTCATTTGATTTGTAGAAGAATTAGAGAATTTTCCGTATATGCAGAGCTTGTTCCTTTTGATATTAGTTTTGAGGAATTACAAAAACACAACCCTAAAGGAATAATTTTTTCTGGAGGTCCATCAAGTGTGTATAATTCAGATGCACCTGTTCCAGAAAATAAGATTTTTGATATGAATTTACCACTACTTGGAATTTGTTATGGACATCAATTAATTGTAAATAAATTTGGTGGTAAAGTAAAAAGAGCCAACAAAGAGTATGGTTCATCGATACTAACAATTGATAGTAATGAGGATCTCCTAAGTGGAATTGGTGAATCAGTTAGGGCGTGGATGAGTCATGGCGATGAAGCAGAACAAATTCCACCTGGATTCAGAGTTATAGGACATACTGAAAGTGCAAAGGCTGCGGCAATTGCATCAAAAGAAAAGTCAATTTACGGAATTCAGTTTCATCCAGAGGTTGTTCATACCGAACAAGGAACAGAAATTCTCAAAAATTTTGTTTTGAAGGTTTGTGGTGCTAAACAAGATTGGACTATGGAAGGATTTATCGATTCTGCAGTAGAAAAAATTTCAAAAATCGAAGGAAATGTCTTGTGCGGTGTAAGTGGAGGGATAGATTCTACGGTAGCATCTTTATTAATTCACAAAGCAATTGGCAATAGACAAAAATGTGTTTTTGTAAATAATGGTCTTTTGCGATTAAATGAAGAAAAAGAAATTGAAGAGATGTTTAAAAATAATTTTAATGTAAATTTTACAGCAGTTGATGCTGCCCAAGTTTTTTTGTCCAAACTAAAAGGTGTGGAAGACCCAGAGCGAAAGAGAATGATAGTGGGTGAGGAATTTATTCATGTTTTTACTGAATTTGCAAAAAAAAATGGACCTTTCAAATGGCTTGCACAAGGTACATTGTATCCAGATGTAATAGAGAGCGGAGTTTCAAAAGGTCCAGCTGCAGTAATAAAATCACATCATAACGTAGGTGGATTACCAGATTGGCTTGATTTGAAAATATTGGAGCCATTACGTGATCTATACAAAGATGAAGTAAGAAAAATAGCTAAAATTTTAGGAGTTCCCGAAAAACTTTTCATGCGACATCCGTTTCCAGGGCCTGGACTAGCTGTGAGGATTATTGGCGAAGTCACTCCAGCAAAACTTCAGATAGCTAAAGTGGCAAGCAAGATTGTGGAAGATGAACTGATTGCAGCTGATCTTTATGGTAAAGTGTGGCAAGCATATGCAGCAGTAGGTGATGACAAGGCAGTCGGAGTGGTAGGAGATGAAAGAAAATATGGAAATATTGTAATGATTAGAGTAGTTGATTCCATTGATGCAATGACAGCAGACTGGACCAGATTACCACATGCATTGCTAGAAAAAATCAGCAACAGAATTACAAATGAGGTAGAAGACGTAACATGGGTAACATATGCAATTTCAAGTAAACCTCCTGCAACCATTGAACCTCAATAAAAATTGAATAATATGCATGCAATTTGGCTTACTTTTTCTAAAAACGATAGAAATTATCTCAAGAATATCATTGATGAGCTTTCAGAAAAATATCATGCTCCAAAGTTTGAACCACATATTACAGTTTATGGGTTGGTAGACTCAGAAATGAGCTTAATTGAGAGTATTGCTAAAGAAGCAACACTGAATTGTAATTCATTTTTGGTAGAAAAATCAGAAATTTTACAGTCTGAGGAGTTATGGAAGACGGTATACATAGAATTGAAAATGAATAATCAACTGGAATTAATTTACAAAAATCTTAGAAAACATTTTGAAAAAATGGTAAAATATGAATTTAATCCACATACAAGCCTAATTTATAAAATCTTGTCAATAGAAGAAAAAAGTAAAATAATAAATGAATTAGATATTAAAAATAAATTTATTGTAAATAAGCTTGTCATACAAAAATTTTTCCCAGAAGTAGAAAAATGGAAGATTGTAAAAGAATACAATTTAATTTGAAAAGCAGATTACATATCAAACCACCTTACACAGTAAGAAAATTCTGAATGTACAATAATTTAGACTAGATTTTACAGTAATGCTGCACCAAAAACTCCAGCAGAATCACCTAATTTGTTTTTTAGAATTGGAGTATCAACTAAATCTGAAAAGACCTTGTCATACACTGAATCTTTTCCTTCAGTGTATAAAAAATCAATATTAGATAAACCTCCTCCTAAAACTATCACATCTGGATCTAAAATGTCAATTACATTTGCCAATCCAAATCCAAAGTTTTCTAAAAATTCATCCTTCCATTGTTTTGTCTTGGAATTTTCAAGATTTTGTATAATTTCAGGCATGTTTTGTGATTTTCCAGTTAGTTCTTTCCATTGTTTTTCTAATGCTGGACCACTAATGTATGTCTCAACACAACCTTGCTTTCCACAGTAGCAATTATTTCCATTTTGATGTAATGTATGATGTCCCCATTCTCCAGCTATGTTGGTTCTACCTTGATGAATTTTTCCATCAATGACTATACCTCCACCTACACCAGTGCCCATTATTACTCCAAAAACAACATCAAATTCTTTTGCAGCACCCATTGTAGATTCAGCTATTGCAAAACAATTTGCATCGTTTTCCATAGAGATTTTTTTATCTAATTTATTTTCTAAATCCTCTTTGAGTGGTTTTCCTATAAGACATTGAGTATTGCTGTTTTTTATCAAGCCAGTTTTTTTTGAAATCGCACCAGGAGTACAAATGCCTATAGAATAATCATCAATATCTCCTAAAAGATCTGCAGCTAGTGAACTAATTGTGTTTAGTATTTTATGATAATCATTTTGCGGGGTTGGAACTCTTTTTCGTTTAATTGTGTCAAGATTTTCATCTAGCAGAATTGCTTCTATTTTAGTTCCACCAAGATCTATTCCTAGTTTATACAATAATATCTAATGAAAACAGGATTGCTTAAGTTTTAGCTAATTATATTGAATATATTTATCGTGCGCCAGAAACAGAAATTACATCATCAATTCTAAGAATCATGCAGGCAGCTTCGGTTGCAGATTTGATTATCTGTTCTTTTACTGCAAGAGGCTCTACAACATCAATAGCTAACATATCTGCAATTTTTGTATTTCTTGCATCAATTCCTGTCCATTTACGACCTTGATTTTGTTTTGCTCTAAGTGTAGCCATTGTATCAATAGGATCCATTCCTGCATTTTCGGCTATTGTGAGAGGAATAATCTCCAATGCCTCAGCATATTTTTTAATTGCAAGTTGTTCTCTACCATCAAAGCTATCTGCCCAGTCTTTTAGTTTAGATGCAGCATATGATTCTGGGGCTCCGCCTCCTGCAACAATTTCTGGTTTTTCAATTACGTCTTTTACTACCATTAGAGCATCATGAATTGAACGATCAACTTCATCGATAACTCTTTGTGAACCACCACGAATAAGTAAAGTTACAGATTGTGGATGTTTACATCCTTCAATGAATACCCACTTGTCGGATTCAACTTTCTTTTGATGAGCCAAATCTGCAGTACCAAGATCTTTTTCTGTAAGATCATCAAGATTAGAAATGACACGTCCCCCGGTAGCTTTGCCAAGTTTTGTCATGTCACTTTCTTTAACACGTCTAACTGCCATAATGCCATATTTTGCTAAATAGTGTTGTGCAATATCATCAATTCCTTTCTGACAAATTAATACATTAACGCCAACATTGTGAAGTTTATCAACCATTGTTTTGAGCATTCTGTTTTCTTCTTCCAAAAACATTTGCATTTGTGTAGGATCAGTAATTCTTATTTCAGAACTCATCTCAGTTTTTTCAATTTCTAGTGCAGAATTCAAAAGTGCAATCTTTGCGTTCTCAATTTTAGTTGGCATGCCACTATGAACAACTTCTTTATCTAAAACAATGCCCTTGATAATTTGAGTATCGGTAATAGAACCACCAGCTTTCTTTTCAACTTTAATATTTTCAAGATCGATAGAATATGTCTCTGCTTTCTTTGTTGCAACCCGTAATATTGCATCAACTACAACTTTGGAAAGTACATCACTGTCTTCAGAGATTAGTTTTGATTGCATACTGGTTATGGCAATCTTGAGAAGTGTTTCTCTATCATCAGGCTTGATCTTTTTTGCCATTTCAGAGTAAATTTCTAGTGTTTTTTCAGCTGCTGCTTGATAACCTTCAATAATTACTGATGGGTGAACGTCTTTTTTGAGAAGATCTTCTGCTCTAGCTAAAAGAGCACCTCCAAAAACTACTGATGATGTAGTACCATCTCCTACCTCATTATCAACTGTTTTTGAAATTTCTACCATCATTTTGGCAGCTGGGTGTTGAACGTCAATTTCTTTTAGAATGGTTGCACCATCATTTGTAATAGTAACATCGCCTAAGGAATCAACTAACATTTTATCTAAACCTCTTGGACCTAGGCTGCTTCTAACTAGTTCAGCGACTAGTTTGGCAGCAGCTATGTTGTTGTGCTGAGCATCTTTACCTTTTTGTTGTAATGCGCTCTCTTTTAGAACTAAAACTGGTCCATTTGGTGTTTGTTGAATTGATGCCATTGAGATAAGCTACAATCCTTTGTATCCCCCTTTTTAACATTACTTAGTTGATTGGATTAATGTAAGATCGTCTCTTAACATCTACAATTCCTCCAGATAGAATACGAATTGATGGAAGAGCAAGAAACGGTAAGAAAAGTGGGATCAGATGTGGTCTTGAAAACTTACAACCAGAATCGACAATAGAATTATTGAGTTGTTCAAAATTAGATAAAACTTTTTCAAATGAATCAGTAGAAATAATTCCTGCTAGTTGTAATGGTAGTGATGCAATAATTTTACCAGATTTTATTACAACTAGACCTCCCTGATTTTTTATAAGGGTATTTGCAGCAATTGACATATCAGAATCATTGGAGCCAATTACAATCATGTCATTTTCATGAAAACTCCAAGTTGATGCAAATGCACCAATGTCTGCTCCAAAATTTTCAAGAAATCCCATAGCATGTTTGTTAGTTCCATGAATTCTATCAAAAGCTGCTACTTTCCACACATCCTTATCTAAAGAAGTCAAAACATTTCCTTCTTTAGTGAATAGCTCTGCTGAGCCAAGTTTTGTTATAATTTCAGTTTGCATAAAAATAGTATTTGCAAGAATGCTTTTCTTTATTGATTTAATACCAAAGTCTTTGGGAGATAGTTTGTTTAGTTTGACTGTTTTTTTAATCCATGGAGAAATTGTTTTTTTCTTTATTGAGGTAACAATACTTCCGTTTGAAACAACTAGTTTTCCACCTACAAAGACTTTGTTGGGTTTAATGTATTTCAAGTCATCAAAAATTAAAATATCTGCTAGTTTTCCTGGTGCAATACCACCCAAATCTTTGCTCATATGGTAATAATCAAAGCAGTTTTTTGAAGCCATTGATATAGCATCTATTGGTTTTAGACCAAGTTTGATGGATTCTCTAACACAGTGATCAATATGACCATACTTTGTAATATCTATAGGATCAAGTCCATCAGAACAAAACATCAATCGGTCAAGACCTGTCCCATGAGATAATACACTTGGAATGATTTCTTTCAAGTCACGCCTAATTGATCCTTCTCTTATCATAATTGACATTCCTAGGCGTAATCTTTCTAAGACTTGATCAAAATTGAGAGGTTCATGACATGACAAAATTCCAGATGCTACATACGCGTTGAGTTTTTTTTCACTGGCTCCAGCAGTATGTCCGTTAATTATGCAATCCATTTCCAACATGGCAGACAAAGATTTCATTGTTTTAGGATCTCGAAGTGTAACTTTGGTCCATGAAAAAACTTCGCCCAGTCCTAGAACATGAGGGTGTTTAATTGCTAATTTTTCTTGTGATAATGATAAAGTTTTACTATTACTGAATTTTTCATCAACAGGAAGACCACCTGGAACAACTTGAAATATTCGAATTGGTAAATCTTCACCAAGTTTTAGAAATTCTTGAAATCCTTTGTAACCAGATACGCTGACAATGTCTATTGGATCTGAGAAAAGTGATGTTACTCCACATAGAAGAGATTTTTTTGCAAATTCAGAAGGTAAGACAAATTGATCAATGTGTAAATGTGGATCAGCAAAACCAGGTCCCACATATTTTTCCTTGACATCAATGATAGTTGTTTTTGTTCCAATTGTATGTCCTGCATCTGGACCAACATATGCAATTCTATCATTAATTATTGCAATCTGAATTTTTGGAATGATCTCTCTAGTGTAAACAGATAGCAATGAACAATTTTTTAGAACAAGATCTGCTTTTTTGTCACCCATTGCCACTGAATTTAATGAAGAAATCGAATTCGCTAGGCTCGAAGTCACAAATTTTCTTGTTTTTTGCACCTATTATAGATTCAATGCTTAAATTACCGTTGAAGCGGTTTTTTTCATATGAACATACCCAAGACTATTCGTAAGTATTGTGCAAAATGTAAAACACATACTGAACAGAAGGTCTCCATATACAAGGCTGGGAAAAGAAGAGGTTCTGCAAGAGGAGAACGCAGACATGCGGAACGTAAACGAGGGTATGGTGGACAAAAATTCCCAAAACTTGCAAAGCCTGCAAAAACTACAAAGAAAGTTACTCCTATTATGACATGTACAGTATGCAAAAAGAAATACAACAAACCAGGCATTAGAATAAGAAAATTTGAGTTGGTGGCAGCATGAAAAAAGATCATATTGAAATTCCAAAGCCATCAAGTAAGTTCCAGAAAGTTAACTGTAATGAATGCGGTGAGTTACAAGTAGTATATTCTCATGCATCACAGGCTGTTGTCTGCAATTCTTGTGGCAACAACATTGCTGAACCAACCGGTTCTAAAGCAAAGATCAATGGAAAAATCTCAGGCAGTGCTGAGTAAATCATAGTCTTGTTTTGTGTTTAGATTAAAAGCGATTCTTTTATCATCAATTATTATAAATTTCTCAGATATATTTTCTAGTGTCAAAATATTTTTTGCATTTACTAGTGAGATTCCAGTATAGCAACATTGTTGATTCTCAAAATCAAGCCAATAATTAGAAGAAAGATGCAATGATTCCAGGAATTTTTTTGTAACAAGGATTGTAGTCCAAATATTTTCTGAATTGCATTGATTTACAATATTTTTGATAATATCTCCATCTAAAAATGGCAAGTCAGCAGAGGTAATCAAAACAAAATCATTTAATGATTTAAGAACTAAATTAAGATCTTCGACATAACCATCACCTGGAGTATTAAAGAGATCAACATTATTTTCTTCTAACAATGTCTTTGTTTTTGGTGAATTAGAACTTGTAATTGCCAATATTTTTGAAAAACATTTAGAATTTACTAGTGCATCAATTACATGAAGAACTATAGGTTTTTTGTATTTTAAAAGTAGTTTTTCTCCAGCTAAGCTCATTCGGCTTCCTTTGCCACCTGCCATAACAATGCCAATCATACTGAAACAAAGATCAGAAGAGATGCCAATCGAGTCAATTCGTTTGTAGCACCCAATACATCTCCTGTAATTCCTCCAAAGCTACGAGCAGTCAAGACAACTAGGAACATGGTCAATGTCACACCCACTCCAAATAAGAGCAATCCTGTGGTGCCACCAAGAATAACCAATGGGATTAGAGTAATTACAGCTGCCAGTATCAACTTCTTTTTGTTTTTCATCAGCTCAACAAATGGTGAATTTGAGCCTAAAGATGCAGATTTTCCAATACTTGCCATCAAAACCATTGAAAATTTTGCAAATATCTCACTTAGTAAAATTGCCAAGAATAACTGATATCCTGTAGATAACGAGATTGCTATTATCAATCCGACAATATACAATACTATTGCAACTATTCCTGCAGAACCAGTAGATAGATCTTTCATTGCTGCAAGTTTTTTTTCTTTTGTTCCCTTGACCATCAAGCCATCAGCAAAATCTGCCAGACCATCAGTGTGATGTATGCCAGTAAGTATTGCAAATGAAGCAACAACTAACAAACTTACTATCAACGGATCTAAAAATAATGAAAGCCCAAAGCCTATTGAGCCAACAATCAAACCAATTGCAATTCCTACAATTGGAAAAATATACATGTACTTTGCAATTGTTTCAAGATTTGAATTACTAGTTGGAATAATAGTCAGAAATGAAAAGACAGAACCAATTTCTTTAAGCATGAATCCACCATCCTAAAGAATATAAAAGTAAAAGAATTGGAATAACTACAATTCCACAAAACAATATTGATGTAACTTTCATTATTGAAATAGCTGATTTCACATGATCTTTTGTAAATGAAATGTCTCCATCACCAAGTGAATAGTGATCAATCTTTTCAAATTTTGCTCCCAATGCACCTGCAATAGCTGCCATAGGATATCCAGCATTAGGACTTTTAGTTTTTCTTCCATCACGAATCATTATTTCATAAGATTTTCTCCAATTATTTCCAAGAATCATGGCACTAAGTATCATGATAAATCCTGTTAACCTAGATGGAATGTAATTCAAAATTTTGTCACAGTTTGCTCCAAACCACCCAACATTTTTGAAAATATCTGTCTTGTATCCAATCATAGAATCTGCAGTATTGATTACTCGATAAACAAACGCTCCGGGTAAACCAAAAATTGCAAAGTAGAAAAGAGGTCCAGTTATACCATCAACAGTATTTTCACTAACACTCTCTAGCACGCCTGAAAATACATGGTTTTTGTCAAGATTCGTGGTATTTCGCTTTACAATCATCGATAAATTGTCTCTGGCAGACGAGATATCGTTTTGCTCTAGAGCAGTTACTACAGCAATGGCGTGTCTTTCCATTCCCTTTATTGCTATAGTTGTCTTTAGTAATATACCGCCTACAATTATTGAAATTATAATGTAGATGTAATCTATAGTAATTAATTTAATTCCAATATTTAGAAAGATAAGCAAAGATACAACAATTCCACTAGAAATCAAGATGATGAAAATACCTCCAAGTTTTTCTAAATTTGCTGATGAATGTTTTGTATGTGGAGTTAATTTTGCAATCAGAGAACCTATCCAAGAGGTTGGATGAAACTTGTTTCTAGGATCTCCCACTGCAAAATCTAAAACAAGTGCAAAAAATACTACTAATATTGATTCAGCTATCAACTTATCATC
>JABFSW010000031.1 GCA_013140415.1 Nitrosarchaeum sp. | reverse complement strand
GATAAAATCTGGATATGATACTGCCACTGATTCATGATCAGTTACAATGCAATTGCCTACATACATTCCTGCTATGCAAAATGCCATGAATAACCTATGATCATTTTCAGAATTCAATGTTGCTTCTCTTGTTTCCTTTGGTGATTCTAAAATTAACCCGTCATCTTTTTCTTGTACTCTTATTCCAATTTTGCCTAGTTCTCTAGCTAAAATTGAAATTCTATCTGTCTCTTTTAATCTTGCATGTTTTACATTTATTATTTCAATAGGATTTATTGTTTTCAATGCTAGAATTGCCAGTGGTGGAAGCAAGTCTGGTGAATTGCTTAAATCAAATCGTCCACCATTAAGTTTTTCTGGTGACTGCACTGTTATATGATCATCTTTTATTGAAACTTTTACCCCCAACTGTTCTAAGATGTCAATGAATACTTCATCACCTTGAGGCAAGTTTCCAATTTTGCCATGAATTATAACATTTTCTCCATTTAATACTGATGCTGAAAGAAGCAATGCTAGACTTGAAAAATCTATTGGAACTGTAAATGTGAATGGTTTGTATACTTGAGGTACAATGTTGTATTTCTTGTATGGAATTAATGTTTGTACTGTAACTCCAAAATTTCTCATTGTTGTAATAGTTGCATCAAGATATGGTTTTGAAACTAAATTTCCCTCTATGACTAAATTAATTCCTCTTTCTGTTAATGGCGAACAAATTAGCAATGCCGAAATAAACTGACTCGAAAAGTTTCCTGGAATAGAAACGTCTCCGCCCAAAATTCTTCCAGTTATTTTGATTGGAGGCATTCCATTTGTTGAACTACATTTAGCACCTATACTTTCAAGTGCATCTAATAATGGCTGCATTGGTCTTTTCTGAAGGCTCGAATCCCCTGTTAGTGTGATTTCTTTTGTAAATAGACTTGCAATTCCTGATGCAATTCTGATTGTGGTACCAGAGTTTTTTGCATCAATTTTAGGCACAATTTTGTCTGTTTTTATGGGTTTTTTGACAATAATTGATGTGTTTGACTCTTCAATTTCTGCACCAAAATTTCTACACGCTTCAATTGTTGCAATCGTATCTGCAGAAAACAATACGTTATCTATTTTACTGTTATTTCCTGCAAGTGATGCAAGAAAAATTGCTCTGTGAGAATAACTCTTATTTGCTGGACATGTGATATGCCCTGATATTTTTGATTTTTCTACTTTACAATTCATAAACTTCTGCCTTTTTATTATTAATTTTAGACACTATTACATTTCCCTCTAATGTTGAAAATACTTTTTTGATATTTGATTCGTTTTCTTTTTTTGTTACTGCTGCAATTGCAGGCCCATTTCCTGAAACAGATGCCCCATACGCACCTTTTTCTAGTAAATTTATGATTATTTTTGGATCAGAATTCAATGTCGCAGCTGTTGCTAGTCCATTCATATTCATCGCATTCCAATAGTCTCCTTTTTTCGCTAGTTCCCATGCATTTTCAAATACTGTGGAAAGAATTTTCAAATTTTTTAAATTCCCACGTTTTCTATTTTTCGGAATAAATATAACCGCAATTAAATTTACTGGTGCTTTCTCTGAACTAATCCTGTTTTTCTTAAAATTATCTGTTACATTGAATCCTCCATAATAACATGAACATGCATCATCATATGCACCCGTTATGCTCACCTTGGATTCTATTGATGCCTCCACTCCTGCAAGTAAAATTTGTTTATCTGTTAATTTTGGTCTAAAAATTTTAGAACATGCAAGAGCAATAGCTGATGAAATTGCACTAGAGCTTTTCAATCCGTATCCTGTTGGTATTTCTGAATTCAGGGTAACTTCAATTTTGTTTTCTTCTAGTTCTTTTTTTGAAAGGATTTTTTCTATTGTCTTGTTGATTAACCTTGAACTTAGATTCTTGTTTTCTGATCGAATGCTAATCCCTTTTCCTGAACTTGTTTCAATTACTGCATCTACCTTTAATTCAATACCTAATGTTGCGCCTTTTTGGGTTGCAATTGCATTTACCAGTGATATTGCTCCGTGTACTGTAGCCTTTACTTTTGCCATTACACTCCTCCTAGCAGTGCTTTTTTCATGGCATTATAAGGTGCTTCCATCCCGTGCCATATTTCAAATGCTCTGGTTGCTTGACCAAGTAACATTTCATAACCATAAATTACAATTGCTCCTTTTTCTTTTGCTTTTTTTAGAAAATCTGTGTTTATTGGCATGTATACAATATCATATACAATTGTTTTTGAGTTAATTCCGTCTAATGAAATTGGGCTAGGTTCATTTTTTAATCCAATTGATGTTGCATTTACAATTATATTATAATTTTTTGCAGCATCTGCAACTTGTTCTAACTTTACTGTATTTGCATTTAATCCAATTTTATTTGAAAATTTTGCTAGATTGTTTGCATTTTCCAAAGTCCTATTTGCAATAGTGATGCTTTTTGCATGTTCTTTTGCAAATCCTGCCACAATAGCTCTTGCAGCGCCACCAGCCCCTAATAGTAAAACTTTCAAATCTTTCACACTCAGATTTCTTTTTTTAAATGGATCTAAAAATCCGTCCATATCTGTATTGTATCCTTTCAAAATTCCGTTATCGTTTGTAACAGTATTGACAGCTCCTATGATGCTGCATGACTCATCTAATTTATCCAAGTATTTCATCATTTCCACTTTATGTGGAATTGTAACATTAAATCCGTCTAGTTTGATTTTTTTAAGTGATTCTACTCCCTCTTCTAATTCCCCTTTTTGTATTCTATATGCAATATATGAGCAATCTAAATTTAATTCTCTGAAAGCTGCACTGTGAATATTGGGCGATAATGAATGATCAATTGGATCTCCAATTACTGCAAATGTTTTTGACATCTTATTTCCTAAATTATTATGATTGATTTAAACTCTCAACTAGAGTATTGCATGTGTATGTCAAAATATATTTTATAAAAATCATATATTGGAATCGACATTTTGTAATTTTGTATTTAACCTAACTTTGTGCTAATGATTTTCTTTACTTCATCTACGCTGAATTGCCCTGGGGCTACTGGTTTTCCTAATGATACGTACGTGTATGGACTGCCCAAATATAGGCACAAAATTCTTGATACTTTGCCACTATTGCCCATTGCAAATGCAATTAAATTATTTTTTTCATTTTTACTGTATAATTGAAGTACTCTGGTTGAGTCATCTATTGATTTGGCTGTTGTGACGATTTTCACATTATGCGAAAATTTAGTCATCTGGTTCATCATATTTTTTAATTCAGAAAATTGTGGAGTTTTTTTAAAATCGTGCCATGAAATGAGTAGTTTTGTTTTTGTTGATTTTAGATATTTTGCTAATTCTTGATTTTTTTTGATTGTGTTGAATTCAATATCTAATAAAAATGGATTATACTCTGCTATTAACTTTAAAATTGCTATTCTTTCTTTTTCATCTCCTTCAAATTTTCCACCTTCTGATTTTGGTCTTAATGTGCATACTACTTTTTTTAGATCCTTTTTGATAATTTCTAATGTTTTTGGTATTTGTTCTGTTTTTAAAAAATCAAATCTTATCTCTGCATAGTTTGATTTTTTTAGCGCCTCTTTTAAATTCGCTTTAATTTTTTGTGATGAATTTTCTGCAATTGATACACAAGTTTTGTATTTCATTTTTCTAAAATATATTCATCTGATACTTCCATTCCAAAATGTCTCCCTGTAGCAGATTTTGCATGTACCATTACTGTGTCTCCTTTCTTTAGGTGTGTGACTGATACTAGTTGCCCATTTGGTTTTACAAAACGAATGGTCTCTGCATCTTGTGCAATTATCCCTCCTATTTCTCCACCAACTGATGCTTTGATCATCAACATTGGACGTCGCTCTATCTTTGATCTTCCAACTGTGGCTCTTCTTGCATTACCTTTTGAATTTATTATCAATACTTCTGATCCTGTCTCTACTTCTGAAAGATAATTAGTTGTGCCATCTGGAGAAAGTGTATAGCAATGTACTGCCCCTGCATTGACTCTAAATGGTCTTGGTGATGTAAATGAAGACCCTACTGATTCATTGTGCACTAGAAACAAAAAATTTGATCTACTCCCAATTAGCATTCCCTCTCCTTTATGCAGCATAGATGCTGTATCAACACAGACTCTTTCTCCATCTCCTACTTCTTTGATCTCGGTAATTTTTGCTGGTTTCAAATCAAAACTTCTAGTTCCCAAGTATGTCATGGCTTCTCTGACTTCATTAATTGAGGTTGCATTGAAAATTACTCCGTCGACTCCAACTTCTAGAATTGAGAACATCTTTCTGACTTCTTCAGGTGTCTTTGCTACGGCAAAAATTTTGGTATTAATCTTGTGAAGTTTTGCAATTATGTTCTCAAGTGGGATAATTTTCCAGTCTTTTACTTCAACTATTACAAAATCTAATCCTTTTTTTGCTAGAGTTAGAATTTCCTCGATATCTGTATTGGATAAAACTTCAAATTTTCTGCCTATTTTTTTCCCCTTTGGTTTTGCTGATCCTTCTTTTTCAATTACTACATATTTTGCAGCAGATGAAGGGTATACTGTTTCTAATTTTGTTTTAAAACCTAGTTTCTTTGGATCAAGATACACCATTTTGATTCCTTCTTCTTGTAACTGAGGAAGAAATTTTGTTAACTGCGCTTGAGACACTTTGGGTGAAATTATTAATTCTCTAGTCTTACTCAATTTTTTTCATTGCTTCCTTTGCGGATTCCTTTTTGAAAATTATCGCTGCTAGTGCTTCTACCATTTTTTCTGGTCTTTTATGTGCAAAAATGTTTCTGCCATATGTTACTCCTTTTGCCCCTGCCGTCATTGCATCTTCCGTCATTTGAAGAATATCTAAATCTGTTTTCGCTTTTGGTCCGCCCGCAATAACTATTGGTACTGGAGTACTTTTTACAATTTTCGCAAATGAATCAATATCTCCAGTGTATAATGTTTTTACTATGTCTGCTCCGCACTCTGCACCTATTCTTGCAACATGTCCTACAATTTCAGGATCATGTGGATTCTTGACGTTTTCACCTCGTGGATACATCATTGCCAAAAGCGGCATATCCCATTCATGACATTCATTTGCTGTCATTCCAAGCTGTTCTAGCATTTCTGGTTCTTCTTTTCCTCCAATATTGATATGGAGCGAAACCCCATCTGCTCCCATTCTAACTGCTTCTTTTACTGTACCTGTTAGCATCTTGCGATTAGGAGACATCGATAATGAGGTACTACTTGAAAAATGAACTAAAATTCCAATCTTGGTTGGTTTTGGTAATGTTTTGAGAATTCCTTTGTTAATTATCACACTTGTAAGTCCATGTGATTCACATTTGTAAATTATAGAAGCAGGATCTGCAAGACCCTCAATAGGTCCATTAGAAATGCCATGATCCATTGGAATGCATAACATCTTTCCTTTTCTGAGAATTCGATTTAGTCGAATCTGATGACCAGATACCATGGCTGAATCTGTTTTTAGTACCCTACTTAAAAATAACGTGAATCTCTGAACTTGAGATATCTGATTTGTGCATGAACTGGTCTTTATGTTGAATTCTTTTTTGCTAGTTTTCTCTATCAAGGAATAAATAGAAATCATAGATGTTGTTGAACAAGTTAATTGAGCCAAACCACTGAACAAATTAATCAAAGTACTATTGGAGATATTCTTGAAAACTCGCTACGTGGGAATAGACCTAGTCCTGCAGATTGCCTTCGATTATTAGACTCTGATGATGTTCATCTAATGGGCCTTGTTTCTGGTTATCTTACAAGAAAGCAATTTGGGAAAAAAGCCTCTTTTGTAAATAACATAATTCTAAATTACACCAATGTCTGTATTACTGATTGTAAATTCTGTGCATTTTATAGATCCCCTGGCGCTGAAGATTCATACACATTAACTCTTGATCAGATAGAATCAAGAGTAAAGACTTCATGGGAGATGTTTAAGATAAGACAAGTTCTGATTCAAGGTGGACATAATCCAAATCTGAAAATTGAATATTATGAAAACGCCTTTAAAATGATTAGGCAAAAATTTCCAAACATTGGTGTACACGGACTTTCTACATCTGAAATCGACATGATTGCTAGGATTGAAAAATCGTCCACAAAGGAAGTCTTATCAAGATTAAAAGATGCTGGACTTCAGTCGGTTCCTGGTGCAGGTGCTGAAATTCTTGTTGATTCTGTAAAAGATGTAATCAGTCCCAAAAAAATATCAAGTGCAGATTGGATTAGAATCATGGAAGAAGCTCACACCCTTGGACTTCCCGCATCTGCAACTATGATGTATGGACATGTAGAAAACAATAATGATATTGTGGATCACTTTTTTAAAATTGTAAAATTACAAGAAAAGACTAAAGGATTCATGGCCTTTATTCCTTGGAATTTTGAGCCAAATAATACTTTGATGCAAAAAGAAAACTTGGTGCAATACGGTACCGGAGGAATTCAACTTTTAAAAATGATAGCAATATCTAGACTTGTTTTTGATGGACTAATCCCACACATTCAATCTTCATGGCTTACAAACGGAGTTGGAATGGCACAACTTGCTCTTCAATATGGGGCTGATGACTTTGGAGGAACACTAATTGGTGAGGAAGTTGTATCCTGCACAGGTGCTCGCTCCACTGAGCTTACTGGCAAATTAATTGTAGATGCAATTCATCAAATTGGATATCAGGCAGAAGAGCGAGATAATTTTTACAATCCTATCGCTTTGCTATAGTCCATAATTGGACCACTTTGAATCTACTAAATTCTTTGTATCTGTATCCACTTTGACTTGCTGTTGAATTTCTCTTTGATACCCTTCTTCTCTTGTTTTTTGAGTGGCATCAATTCCTAATTTTGAACCCAAGTTTACAAGTGGTGATGCTGGATCAAGTGTATCTGTCGGTGTGTTGTTAATTATGATGGTATCGCGCGCAGCATCTGCCCTTGTTGTTATTGCCCATATCACATCATTGATGTCATGAACGTTAATGTCTTCATCCACTACTACAAACATCTTTGTTAGAGCAAGCTGCCCCATTCCCCATAATCCCATCATTACTTTTTTTGCTTGACCTGGATATCTTTTCTTGATGGATATTATTGCCAAACCCTGAAACCAACCCGCAGCTGGCATGCTAAAGTCTACCACTTCTGGATGAAACATTCGTATCAACGGCAAAAATGACTGTTCGATAACTTTTCCAATATATGCATCTTCTAGAATTGGTTTACCTACTACGGTTGTAACATAAATTGGATTTTTCCTTCTCATGATTCCTGTTAATGTGAAAGTTGGATATGGTTCAACTGGAGTGTAATATCCTGTATGATCCCCAAATGGTCCCTCATCTCTAATATCGTATGGATCAACATATCCTTCTAAAACAATTTCCGCATTTGCAGGTACTTCCAAATCAATAGTTTTACATTTGACAGTCTTGATTCCTTTTTTCCTTGTAATTCCTGCAAACAAATACTTGTCAAGTCCTTCTGGAACTGGTGCTATTGATGAGAAAATAGTTGCAGGTTCACATCCTATGATTATTGCAGCTTGTATTTTTTCTCCTCGTTCTTTTGAAATATCTCCATGATGTGCACCACGTTTGTGCTTTTGCCAATGCATTAGTGCATGTGTACTGTCTAGAATTTGCATTCTGTATACTCCTAGATTTCTTACTCCTGTTTCTGGATGCTTTGTAGCCACTAATCCTAATGTGATAAAACGCCCCGCATCATTTGGCCATGATTTTAAAATTGGCAAGTCATCAAAAGATGCAGAATTTGATGTAACCTCAGTTACTGGACCACTGTTTTCTAGTTTAGGAAACGAGTCTGCCATTTTTGAAAGCTCTGGTAGTTTTTTAATTTTATTTAGAAATCCTGATGGCATATCCATTTTTGTCATATCTACAATTCTCTGTCCAATTCCTGTAAAATCTGTCATTTCAAGACCAATTTCTAATCTTTTGATTGAACCAAACGCATTACCTAGTACTGGCATATTGTAATTTTTTACATTTTCAAAAAGTATGGCCGGACCATTTGAATACATTGCTCTTCTTAGAATTTCTGCAATTTCTAAATTCGAATCTACTTCTGTTTTAACTCTCTTTAGTTCTCCTTTTTTTTCCAACTCTGTTACAAATTCATGAATGTCTTCAATTGCCACAATCTCCGTAAATATGGTTCAAGTATAAGCTTAACTCGATTTACGTAAAGGGAGATACTTTTGAAATAATTTTAACACATGCATTTTAATTCCCACCATCAGTAAAATCTATTATGGTAGAAGACAAGTGTGTGGTGTGCAAAGGAACAGGTACTATAGAATTATTGGGATCTCAATGTCCTTTTTGTAATGGGACCGGAGAATCCAATAAACTCGCAAAATCCTATCTTGATTCTCATATCTGTCAATGTATTTTTCTTGATAGAAAACAGTGCCCTTTATGTGGTAAGAGATGTCATCATGACACTCCAAACAAACCGAAAATTTTACTTAGCCCTGAATAGAAATTTCATCCCATTGGTGGAAGCTCATTCTTTCTATCGTGACCACCAGAACCAAATTTACAATAAAAACATAATTCTGATTCCATATACTTTAGCTGCTCTATCTGGATGGCTCCAAGTTTTAATGCAATTTTTGTCAAAATTCTATATTTTAATGGCATAGCTGGAATTACTTCTTGTGTGTATACTCTGTAATGATCGGGACAAAACTTCAGAGTTATTTTTGATGGTTCTTTTCCTTTCTGATTAACTTGTCTTGTAAAGTTGATCTGTTCTCGGATGTATTCATGTTTTGGACATGGGCAATCTTTTCCACCTGGATGTTTGTATGCTGGTGTATTTTTCCAATCAAATCCCGGATATTCTTTCTCAAAATCATCCATTAACACAACTGTGTTCTTTGTGCATATAAAACTTGATCAAATTTTGTATTAGTAATTGACCCAAATGTAAATAAACCCCAGAAATTCATCCAAATTAAATGTCATCTGCTAAAAAACAAACAAAGCAAGATCTTGAAAACAAGATTGCAGAATTAGAAGCTAAATTGAATAAATTGGCAACTCAACTTGAAGCCAAACCAACAGCACCAAAACCAGCTGAGGTAAAACCAGCTGAGACAAAACCAGCTGAGGTAAAACCAGCTGAGACAAAACCAGCTGAGGTAAAACCAGCTGAGACAAAAGCACAACCACCATTAACTATGCAAGCAGCATTAGAGAATGCTTACCAAAATGCCAAAATGACTGATTTTCATTGGTAT
>JABFSW010000097.1 GCA_013140415.1 Nitrosarchaeum sp. | reverse complement strand
ACATAACAGAGCGTTTTGCGTACCTGTAAGAGATGTAAGAAAAGGAGATGAAATAATTGTTGGTGAAGGTGGAATCAAAATCACCCCACCTGAGCGTCCAAGAGAAGGAGTAAATGTCTTTGAATTTATGGGAAGTTCAAGCTCTAGTGAGCGACCAACTCAACACATTGCAAAAAAAGTAGCAGAAGACATCTATAAAACAAAAAAGACAGGTGGAAAAATAATAATTGTTGGCGGTCCTGCAATAGTTCATACTGGTGCCGCAGATGCTGTTGCAGAGTTGATCAAACTAGGATTTATTGATGGAGTTTTGGCGGGAAATGCATTGGCAGTTCACGATATAGAATATGCCACATTGGGAACATCCCTTGGAATGAATGTTCATGATGCGACTTTGGCATATCGCGGACATCGAAATCACATGGAAACAATAAACGCAGTTTTTCGTGCAGGTTCTATTGCAAATATGGTTAAAACAAAAAAACTAACACGTGGAATAATGTATCAGTGTGTAAAAAATAAAATCCCATTTGTATTAGCAGGTTCTATTCGTGACGATGGACCATTACCAGATGTGATTACAGATGTAGCTGAGGCTCAAAGAGAATACAAAAAAATTCTCAAAGATGCAAATATGGTAATCATGATTTCTACAATGTTGCACTCTATTGCAACTGGAAATATGTTACCTGCAAATGTCAAAGTTATAGTAGTGGATATCAATCAGCCAACTGTTACCAAGCTTATGGATAGAGGAACATGGCAAGCATTAGGCATAGTGACTGATGTTGGTGCATTTTTACCAATGGTTATACAACAAATCAAAAAACAGAAAAAATAGACTATGGAGTTAATCTTGGATGTTGGATATGCATTCCATCTCCATCAATAATTAGAGGATGAATTTGTTCACTGTGTTTAATGCCACGCATTTTAGTTACTTGAATTGTTCTTTCCATGGTATCTTCTTTTCTAGTATGTCTCAGCTGAATAATTCCAGACGTAACAAACCACTCCAAAGGAATCTCGTTGTTTTCAGAATACTCTGATATTATTAGTGATGTTACCCCATAATTTTCCAATGCTTGTATCATTCCCTGCAGACCTTGTCTCATATAGAATTTATCAGAATATTGCATTGCCAAGATTGTAATTGAATCAATTACTAGTCTTTTTGCTTCCACTCTTTTGATGCTGCTTAACAATAATTTTGTTAAATGCTCAAATGGTATCTGCTCTCCTCTATACAGAGAATCATCTCGCCCAATTAACTTGTCTTGAATTTTAAATGGTCTTGCATCAATCATCAGGATTTTGTCTTTACTAATTAGATCATCAAAATCCCAACCAAACGACTTGCAGTCATTTTTTATCTCATCGATATTTTGTGACATTGTAATGTACACGCCTGGTTCATCAAAATCCTTAGCACCAGAGTGTAGAAATTCTAACCCAAAAGTTGTCTTTCCACTGCCAGGAGGACCTGAGATTATTACAGAACGATCTTTTTTCAATCCTCCTGATATGATTAAATCTAGTCCAGGTATGCCTGTTTTGATTTTAGAATATGTAAAATCCATATCTACAAAGAGAATAACTGGAATTTTCTATATAAAGAGAGAGACTAGTTTGATTCTTACAAGTAATATTTTCTTATTATTACAGGTGAATGTTCTTTGAATTTGTCCAAAGAGATTCAAAGAGTAACTTCATTGAATATATCATGGATTTAGAATTTGTCCACATTGCAAATGGCTCTGTAGGTGAATTTGCATTTTTAGTAAAGAACAATAATTCAGCATCATCTTTTAAGATAAAGCAAAGGTGGTTTTGTATGTCCTTGTCTAGTTTTTTAATATTCTTTCTTTCTAAATTATCAAATATGTATGAAGTTTTTTCAGAGCATGCACTTAGCAACCTAAATTGCTGTTTTGATTTTACAAAAGATTCCAAGAATTCGCCATGATATAGTTTGATATAGTCTTTCTCAGAACCAAGTATCAAAAATTCATCTTTGAAGTTATCAGTCATTTCAGTAATTTTTGATTGTATTTGGTTTGCACCTTGTAGCATTTGGAATTTTTCTTCAACTTCATCATGTAGTGAATCAAAAGTTGGAATATTGTCCCATAGTTCAGATAATCCTTTTTCCATATGTTCAAGAGATTTTACTCGTTCTTTTTCAGAGTTTACTAGAATCCATATTGCTTTGTTTAATGGTAATGCAGTAAATTGGATAGGATGTTGAAACGTAGCTGAAACAATTCCCTTGTTTTGTAATGCTGAAAGTAAGTGATATGTTTCAGTTCTAGGTAGTTTAAGTGCCTTGCATACCTCAGGGGCAGTCTTTGCACCATACTTACCAAGATAAATGAAAACCTTGCTTTGATTTGATGTCAACCCATACTGTAACAGTTCAACTTGGACTTTTTCGATAGATAACTTGTACTCATACATTTGAGTATCTGGTGTAGAGTCAAATATTGATGTCTGAGTTTCGTTTGTCATACTTTTTCAGGATCCTCAATAAGAAATGACTAGACTATATTGTGATATAGCTAAGAAGAGTTGATCGGATCGATCACATTTATTACTTTCTTTAAATATGAAATTATTATAAATTATTAGGTTATTTATCATAAAAATTCACTATATACCTATTTTTATTATATTTTCTTGAGAAATTGCCATGCCTGCATAGATCGATTTGAATGAAAAATTCTTTCTAATATCACTTGTTTTTAGAAATGATATATGTCGTGG
>JABFSW010000188.1 GCA_013140415.1 Nitrosarchaeum sp. | reverse complement strand
CACCTTCTCTTCTAGAATCACTACCCTCTCTTCTTCTGAAATCTCCACCTTCTCTTCTAGAATCACTACCCTCTCTTCTTCTGAAATCTCCACCTTCTCTTCTAGAATCACTACCCTCTCTTCTTCTGAAATCTCCACCTTCTCTTCTAGAATCACTACCCTCTCTTCTTCTAGATTCTCCGCCCTCACGTCTGAGTAACTCAGGTTTTCTAGTTTCTCTTTCAGTAGGATTTTCGTATTTTTTACTAATTTCGTTTACTCTAACGTTAAGTTTTTCTAGTAAAGTTTTGTTGATACCTTCTCCATACACATCTACCCTTGCAGCTATGACTGCCTTTGCAGCAATTGCTCTTGCAATTTTCCCTCTCTGCCATCTAGGAGCGGCGTGAACCATCGCATGCTGGAACAATAATCCGTGTTTTGGTGGTTGAGCACCTGTCTTCAATGATCTAAAGAGTGCTTTTTCTGCACCTATTACCTGAATGGTGCTTGCAGGCATTGATGCTAATTTTTTTAGACTTCCAGCTCTTCCTAATATTCTTGCACCTACTGCAGCTCCCAGTATAGCTGCAAGATTTGGTGCAACAGTTTCCATTTCCAATTCAACATGGTCTTCTAATTTTTTTCGTAAATCATGAAAATCTAGAATTTGTTTTGCAATGGATTGTACAATTGATAAATTAACATCTGAAATATCTCCCCCTCTACTTTTTGATGCAAGCAAAGAAATCATTTCTGCTTTTGAATCCGGAAATCCTGCTTCTTCATACACTTTTTTTGTTAA
Organism: Nitrosarchaeum sp.; assembly: GCA_013140415.1. Classification (GTDB taxonomy): domain Archaea; phylum Thermoproteota; class Nitrososphaeria; order Nitrososphaerales; family Nitrosopumilaceae; genus Nitrosarchaeum. The sequence goes on along the minus strand of JABFSW010000188.1, from coordinate 1,997 downwards.
TGATTCTCTTTTTCCAGCCAAAACAATTTGTGCATAACCATTAATGCTATCTATTATGTTGTCTAATTCTGGGAAATGTAATCCATACCATTCTCGTAATCTTGAGCTAAGCCCGTTAGCAATTTTGTCAATCTCATCTAATGAATTTATTGCCTGAATAATATGAAGATCTGGACTCTCTGAAACTTCTGTTACTTTTGATGATGATAACCCCATTGCAAATTCTCTTAATTTAGATAATACACCAGGTATACTTTCTGCAAATCCAGCATCAACAATTATTTGAGGCTTTGTTGCTTGAATTTTTTCTAATTCTGCTTCTTCCATCATTTGTGCATCTATGGAACTTTTTTTCAATAATGTCATCAATGATTCATCACTGACTGTGACTCCTCTTTGAAGTGGACTAAGATAATCTACAAGTTCATTTAATCTTGATTCTTTTTTTTTCACGGAAAGATAATCTCTAACCGAGTCTTTGAAAGGAAATGCTTTTTCTATCTTTTCGTCTTTGAAAACTATGATTCCCAATTCTGTTAAGATTACAGAATACATGACTAGCTAATTCTAGGTCTCCTTTTAAAAAGGTACTAGAAGCCTTGTGAGTCAACTATTATATTCGAAACTACGTATATCATTCAAAGTGGAGCCCAGCCTGGTTACTTCTATAGGAAAAATTCAACTAGAAAGACCTGTCATGCTGGCCTCTGGTATATTGGGCATTTCATTAGATGTATTTAATCGACTTTATCGTTCAGGTGCAGGTGCTGTTGTTAGTAAATCTCTCAGCACGGAACCGTGGGATGGATATCCAAACCCTACTATTTTTAGTGTAAATGGCGGTGGATGGATTAATGCAGTTGGATTATCAAATCCTGGTGCTCCAAATTTTGCAAAAATGATAGAATCTAACAAAGATGTTCCAATAATTGTTAGTTTGGTAGGCTCTATTCCTGAAGACTTTGAAATGATGGTTAAGCAATTTAAAAACTGTAAAGTTACTGCGTATGAATTGAATTTGTCATGTCCACATGTTGCTAAAGTAGGACTCGAAGTAGGAGATGATCCTGAACTAGTCAAGAAAATTGTCAGTACTATGAAAAACTCTACTGATGTACCAGTTATAGCTAAAGTTGGATTGGGAACAACTCATTATCTTAACACTGTAAATGCTGCAATTGATTCTGGAATCGATGCAATTACTGCAATCAATACAATCAGAGCGATGGCAATTGATGTTGAAACTCAAAGACCTATCTTGAGTAATAAATTCGGTGGATTGTCTGGTACTCCAATCAAACCTATTGCATTACGGTGTGTTTATGAAATTTCTTCCAAACACAACATTCCTGTAATTGGATGTGGTGGAATATCTACATGGGAAGATGCCGTTGAATTTATTTTAGCAGGTTCTTCTGCAATTCAATTAGGAAGTGCAATTGGTGATAATTGGATGCATGTTTTTAATGATATTAATCAAGGAATACTTCAATACATGAAAAGAAAAGGTTATTCAAAAATAGATGAGATGATAGGTCTTGCAAAGAAATCATAATCATACAAAAATTTGTATAGTTGAAAAAGTAATTGATGAAACTCCTACTGTTAGAACTTTGATTTTCTCTGATGATGTAATGTCTGCTGTTCTCCCAGGTCAATTTGCAATGGTTTGGATTCCTGGAATTAATGAATTACCAATGAGTGTAATGATTTCTCAAGAATCTGGTAAAGCGGCTTTTACCGTAAGAAGACACGGTTCTGCATCAACTGGATTATTCAATATTCAAGTAGGTCAACAAATTGGTGTAAGAGGCCCATATGGAAACTCTTTTGATTTAAAACAAGGAAAACTTTTGCTTGTAGGTGGCGGAACTGGTCTTGTCCCAATGATGAGATTGTTGACTTTTGTTAAACCTAGTGATGATGTTACTATTCTAATCGGTGCAAAATCAAAAAATGAAGTTTTCTTTGAAGGTTTGGCAAACGCCCTATTGAAA
>JABFSW010000036.1 GCA_013140415.1 Nitrosarchaeum sp. | reverse complement strand
AAAAAGTTATTGTAAAATAGATTTCAATAAAAGTTTACCAAACAACTTTTACACCATTGTCAATTTTTCAGGCATGAAACACACAAATTTTTTGATTCTATTTTGAGAAAAAATCACAAAATTTTGCTAATCTGAAAAAGCACATGGTTTGGAAAGTGGCACAATTGAAGCATAAATGTTTAAAAAAAAAGAAGTGTGCTTAATCTAAGCTACACATTGTTCGATTACTGTATTAATCGCTATTGTTCCTGAATTTGTGATTGAACCGCCACAGAGGTTGAATATGTTACCACTGTTAGTAATTGTGTTACTATTGGTAATCAAACCTTGATTTGTGATGTCACCGATGTTCATAACTGGGCCACTATTGGTAAAGATACCAGATGTCATGATACTGCCTTCGTTAACTATATTCAACGAATTGGTAAGTACACCGCTGCTGATTAGCATACCAGTACTGTTTACTTGTATGGCACCAGATGATGTGATTACACCGCTGCTAGTTATGATACCGCTGCTTTGTATAACGCCTGTTGGACCGTTAGTTATTGTACCAGATGAAGCGAGTATGCCAAAGTTATTGAATGGACCACTGTTTGTTATTGTACCACCGATGTTATTGATATCACCGTTATTGGTAAATGTACCAGAGGTTGTAATTACACCGCCACTTGCGATGTTAATTCTTCCATCATTTACGATGACGCCGCTGCTAGTTACTGTTCCAATGTCAAAATTGACATTTGATGCGATAACTAATTCATCGCCAGGACCAATTACTAGAGTTCCAACTGTGCATGTAGAAGTCATAGAAGTCCATACTCCACCTATTGATGGAGCTTCACATGTTATTTGATCACTAACTGTAGAATATGCTGCCATTGCATTTTGGGCAGACAATCCTACAACAGAAATCAACATTACTAATACAGGAAGTATTAGGATTTGTTTTATGTTTGTCATTGTCAGTTTATTATTGAGAAAGATATTAAGCCGCGCTGACATTTGAGTTATTTTCATTTACATGTATGTTAGTATCATGGACAAGTTTGTCAGTGTTCTGAATTAATGTATCAGGTTACTCTGAAATTATTGATGCAAATTCTCTACCCTTTGTAGTCAAGGTAACATTAATTTTGTTATCTTCAATTGTTGATTTAGCAAGACCTTTTTTCTCTAGCCAAACAATATGCTTTGCAAGTCTTGCATAGTTTAGTTTGGTATCAAGTGATAACTGAGTCTTGCCTTCAGCGCCCTTTTCAGTCATAGCTTTCATGATACGCATTAGAGTTTTCATGCTTGGTTCAAAGCTAGGCTCTAATTTTTTGCTCTTTATAATTTTGATTGCTTTTGTTATTCTATCTGCCAACACTTTGATCTGTTGGGCTTCACGAATCATGTGTGTGTCTTTCATCAAAAGTCCTTTCATATTGTTTTTATATTTTCAAACTGTTGGATGTGGCCCAAGAGAACATCGGGATCAATTGGTTTTTTCAAACATAAACTAACTCCTTTGCTTTTCATATTTGACTCATCCTCATCACTTATTGAAGATGCCGTCAATGTTACGATGTTTTGATTTTTTATTTTCCCACTTTTATATAATGCATCTATAATATCACTACCTGAAAAGTCAGGCATAGCAAGGTCAAGTATGATTGCATCAAATGTCTTATTCTCAATAAGATCAAGACCACTTCTGCCATCATTGACAACAGAACACAAGTGTCCTTTAATTGTCATATACTTGGAGAACATTTTTGTAATATCTTTATTATCGTCAATGATGAGAATTTTCATATCTGATTCTATATCTGGATTATAGCATATAAAGCACATATATCGTGCAAATTATGTCATACTATTTGGCAATTATAATGAAAATTTCATGTAAAAAGTAGTTCCTATTTTCCCATCACTTTCAACTGAGATAGTGCCACCAAGTTTCTCAACTATACCTTTTGAGATTGCAAGACCAAGTCCGGTTCCACCTACAGATCTTCTTTCTGACGTATCAATTTGATAGAATTTTTGGAAAAGGTTTTTTTGTTTTTCTTGTAATATTCCAATTCCATTGTCTTTTACATAAAAAACAAGTTTGTTGTTTTCTTTCATACAACCCGTCTCAATTTTTCCCTTGTTTTCTGGGATAAACTTTATTGCATTACTTATTAGATTGTCAAAAACTTGTCTCAATCTTGACTTGTCTGTTTTGATGACTAGGTTCTTGGCATATGGGTTTATTGTAAACTGACATTTTTTATTTTCTAAGATCTTCCTATAGTCAGAATTCAGATTAGAGAAAAACTCATCTAGAGATAGAGCATCTATTTTGAATTTCAGCTGATCAAGATCAATTTTTCTTACATCCATAATGTCAGTTATTAGAGTCTGAAGTCTTTTGGCATTTTTTTCTATTACTTCAATTGCTTCTAACTGTTCTTGGTCAATCCTACCAAGCATCGATGTTTTGAGCATCTTACAATATCCTATTATTGGTACAAGCGGTGTGTTTAATTCATGAGTTATCATAGCAGAAAACTCATCTTTTGCAACTCCCTTTAATTTTTCGGATAATGCTGTTGCATCTGTGAATTTGAGTTGTTCTTTTGCTGTTGCATCAGTGAGGTCTAGTTGTTTTTTTGCTGTTGCATCAGTGAATTTGAGTTGTTCTTTTGCTGTTGCATCAGTGAGGTCTAGTTGTTCTTTTGCTGTTGCATCAGTATGTTCTAGTTGTTTTTTTGCTGTTGCATCAGTGAATTTGAGTTGTTCTTTTGCTGTTGCATCAGT
>JABFSW010000004.1 GCA_013140415.1 Nitrosarchaeum sp. | reverse complement strand
CTTTTGATGCTGCCGATAAAATTACAAAGTCTTTGATAAAGTGAAAAGTATGGCTAAAAAACAAAATACAACCAAGGAATCATAAAAACAATACGTAACTGATTCTAATTTTCCAGTAAAGAGAATCTATCATAAATCCTCAAAGAAATACACCAAAGAAGATTCCGGCGTATATCCATTTACACGTGGAATTCATCCTGAAATGTTTCGTGGAAGATTTTGGACCATGAGGCAGTATTCTGGATTTGGCGATGCAAAATTAACCAATGAACGATTCAAGTTCATGCTTGAAAAAGGCCAAACAGGTCTAAGTATGGCATTTGATCTTCCAACTCAAATAGGACATGATCCTGATTCCACACCAGCAGAAGGCGAAGTAGGAAAAGTCGGCGTCTCAATTGCATCACTTAAAGATATGATGATTGCCTTTGATGGAATTCCTCTGGGAAAAGTCAGCTCTTCAATGACAATTAATTCAACTGCATCTACATTGCTTGCATACTATATTGTAGTAGGTGAATCGCAAGGATTCAAAAGCACTGAACTAAGAGGTACGACACAAAATGATATCCTCAAAGAATACATTGCAAGAAACACCTACATTTATCCTCCAAAGCCCTCAATGAGATTAATTGGAGACATGATTGGATACTGTGCTGATAAAGTTCCACAATGGTATCCTGTTTCAATTTCTGGTTATCACATGAGAGAAGCTGGATGTACTGCAACACAAGAAATTGCATTTACCATTGCAAATGCCATTGCATATATCCAAACATGCATTGATAGGGGACTAAAAATAGATGATTTTGCACCAAGGCTTTCGTTTTTCTTTTGCTGTACAATTGAATTCTTTGAAGAAGTTGCAAAGTTTAGAGTTGCAAGAAAAGTTTATGCTAAAATTCTCAAAGAAAAATTCCATGCAAAGGATCCTCGTTCACTGCAATTAAAATTCCATACCCAAACAAGTGGGGAATCTCTAACTGCACAACAACCAGACAATAACATTGTACGTGTTGCAATACAAACAATGGCTGCAGTAATTGGTGGAACTCAATCACTTCATACAAATTCTAGAGATGAGGCATTGGCTTTGCCTACCCAGGAATCTGCAAAAATTGCTCTTAGAACGCAACAAATTGTAGCGCATGAAAGTGGCGTCACTAAAACTGCAGACCCTATGGCTGGCTCTTATTATCTTGAGGAATTATGTGATCAAATTGAAGAGAATGTCTGGAAATATCTAAAGCAAATTGAAAAAATGGGTGGCTCTATTAAGGCAATTGAAAAAGGATTCTTTCAATCTGAAATTAGACAAAATGCATACCGTCTAAAAAAAGAGGCAGATGCTGGCGATAGAATACTAGTTGGTGTAAACAAATACTCTGAAGTTGAAGGAAAATCCCCTGAACTATTAAGAATCGATGGTAGGATTGAAATCCAACAAAAGAAAGCACTCAAAGAATTAAGATCATCAAGGGACAATAAAAAACTTGAAAAAGCATTATCTGCAATGAAAAGCGCTGCTGACACTGATGAGAATTTAATGCCATACATTATTGCATCTGCAAAAGCGTATGCAACTACTGGTGAAATCAGCAACACATTCAGAGAAGTATTTGGCGAGTATCGTCCAAAAGAGGTCTTTTAGATGAAAATTGATCATGTTGCAATTGCAGTAAATGATGTAGAAGAATCTGCCAAAGTTTACCAAGAAGCATTAGGTGTTTCTAGTGTTGAATTTGAAACAGTTGAAACTGAAGGTGTAAAAGTTGCAATCATCCATCTTGAAAATGGAAGAATTGAATTGATGCAACCAACCAATGATGCCAGTCCAATTAAAAAATTTCTTGACAAAAAAGGACCGGGTCTTCATCACATTGCTTTGGAGACTGATAACATTGAAGGTGAGGTCTCAAGAATGGAAGGGTGTGGAATCCAGTTTCTAGGAAAAATTAGACCTGGCTCTGCTGGCACCAAAGTCACATTCATTCACCCAAAATCCCTGTCCGGTGTTTTAGCAGAACTCTGCTCACATCCAAAATAACTTTAATTTATTACTCCATCATTTTTAGAGTATCTGATGCTGTAATTATCCCAATAATTTTTGATTTTTTTGAAACAAGAATGCATTTTGAATATCGAATTAACGGAACAAGGACATTTGCTGGTGTATCATAATCAACAATTGGTGGCACTGGCTCCATAGTGTCTGCTAGTTTTGCATTTTTTAATTCAGCTTCTCCAATGTCTGCAAGATGCCTGACAATTCCATCTTCTGATATTACTCCTACAAGTTCCTGTCCATTGAAAATAGGAATTTGACTAATTGATGATTCGTGCATTTTTTTTATTGCATCATGTAGTGTGTTGCTTGGCTTTAGTTTTACGACATCTTTGCTACAGAAATCCCCTGCTTTGTGAGATGATGATTTGCCCTCAAGATTTGCCAGGCTATCAAAAATTCTTTTAGCCGTTTCATAACTTGGTTGACTTCTGCCTGACTCTATTTGGTTAATCATTGAAGTGCTTACCCCTGTCATAGTGGCAAGTGTTTTTTGTGTAATGCCTATTTTTAGTCTGATTTGTTTGATGGAATCAATTCTTGGTAGCAATTCGTATTGTTGTATGTTGAACTAGTTTTAAAATGTGCTTTGTATGATTATCTTCTTTTAGATTTGCTCTTTTTTGTAGATTTCTTTATTGCTTTTCTTTTTGGAGCTACTCTTTTAGTTGCAAACTTTCTTTTTGCAGCTTTCTTTGGCTGCTCAATTGCTGCTTGTGCTGCTGCTAT
>JABFSW010000092.1 GCA_013140415.1 Nitrosarchaeum sp. | reverse complement strand
TTTATAGGTTCAATAGTTTGTGCAGAATGAATGACGCTGAAATTACAATGTCAAGATTATGGGTTTGAATGTGACTTTGTTTTAGATGGAGCAAAAAATATTGCATTACTCGAAAAGCTAAGAGTGCATTTTGCAGAAGAGCACGGAATTGAGTATACAACTGAGGCAATAACTCAGATGATTGTTAATCGTGGTCACTCTTTAGAGTCAATTAGAAAAGAATAGTTTGTTTTATCTTATTTTTTAATATAACATTATCATATTGAATTAATTTTTTGTATATAATTATTGATTTCTAATAATAATTGAAAAAATGAGAAATAAAGTTATTTAAAGAAATCAAACTCTTGATCTCTTTTTTGTTTAGGTAGATCCTCCATTACAGCTTGGACTACTTCGTTGTGATTATATGTAAGATGTCGTAGGAACTTTGCAGATTCATCAGCCCTTTTCTTTGCATCTGCAAATAACATTTCAGGACTACTTAGTTCATTCATCATGGTGTTACATTCTTTGCATGGCTCAAAATCAAGATAAAGTTTCATAATTTGTAGGATCCTTCTTAGTATTTAGACTATTTTATGGATTGAATCATAGGTGACTCTTTTTTCCTAGGCTTTACCTTATCAATGGAGTCAAGTAGATCTTGCTGTGTTATTTTGATGTCTTTGATATTTTCTGATTTTATGTTAACATGTCTTTTCAATGCAAGAATGGCGGCTCTGTTTGTTATAGCAGCCATCTCAGCACCACTAAATCCATTTGTTAATTCAACAATTTTTGTTATGTTGACATCGTTTGCTAGTGGTTTCTTTTTGGAATGAATCCTGAATATTTGTTCTCTGCCTTTAGAATCTGGATTTGGAACCTCAATAATTCTATCAAATCTGCCAGGTCTAAGTAATGCCTCATCAACAATATCAAGTCTGTTTGTAGCACCAATTATCAAGACATTATGTAGTTCTTCTATTCCATCAATTTCAGTGAGAATTTGAGAGACAACATTTTCAGTTACATGTGAACCTGAATCACCACTGCCTCTCCTTGGTACAAGTGCGTCTACTTCATCAAGGAATATTATACATGGTGCTGCCTGACGAGCTTTTCTGAAAATTTCTCTTACGCCTTTTTCAGATTCACCTACCCATTTTGAGAGTAACTCTGGGCCTTTAATGCTGATAAAGTTAGAATCAGTCATTGTTGCTAATGCTTTTGCAATCATTGTTTTTCCAGTTCCTGGTGGACCATGAAGTAAGATTCCCTTTGGTGTTTCCACATCCACATACTCAAAAGCTTCTTTGTGCTTAATTGGCCATTCCACAGCTTCACGTAACTCTTCTTTTAATTCATCAAGACCGCCTACATCATCCCAGTCAACATTTGGGATTTGTACTTGGACTTCTCGTAGTGCACTTGGTCTTACTTCTTTTAGTGCATCTCTAAAGTCATCACTTGTAATCTTAATTTTTTGAAGAATTTCGGTAGAAACTTTTTCTTCACTAAGATTAATTTCAGGTAAAATTCTTCGTAAAGATCGCATTGCGGCTTCTTTTGATAACATTTCAAGATCAGCTCCTACAAATCCATGTGTTACTTTTGCAATTTGTTTGAGATCTACTTTTTCATCAATTGGCATTCCACGTGTATGAATTGAGAGGATGTCATATCTTCCCTCATCATCTGGAATTCCAATTTCAATTTCTCTATCAAATCTACCTGGTCTTCTAAGAGCAGGATCAATTGAGTCTGGTCTGTTAGTAGCTGCAATCACTACAACTTTACCCCTGCTTTTCATACCATCCATCAATGTCAAAAGTTGAGAAACAATTCTTTTTTCAACTTCTCCAGAAACCTCATCTCGTTTTGGGGCAATTGAATCAATTTCATCAATGAATATAATACTTGGAGAATTTTCTTCTGCTTGTTTGAAAATCTCTCTGATTCTTTCCTCACTTTCTCCATAATACTTTCCCATAATTTCAGGCCCGCTAAGTGAAATAAAGTGAGCACTAGTCTCACCAGCAACTGCTTTTGCCAATAGAGTTTTTCCTGTTCCTGGAGGACCATATAATAACACACCTTTTGGTGCTTCTACGCCTATTTTCTCAAATAATTCTGGATGTCTCATGGGAAGTTCTACCATCTCACGGATTTTTTGAACTTCATTTTTCAAACCTCCTAATTCATCATATGTAATTCGTGGAATAGTTGAATCAACTGCTTTTGTCATAGGGCCAAGCTTGAAAATTGTATTTTCAGTTACAATTACTGGTTTTGATGGTTTTGTATTGGTTATGACGAATTGTATTTTTCCACCCATTTGAGTTGGTAGTTGGATTGAATCATGAACAGTAAAAACATAATTTTGGAAATTTGTAATCATGACATCATGTAATTGTTCTTCATCAATAGATAATTTTTCAGTTGGAGATAAAGTAATTTGTTCAGCATAAGCAGCTTCTACTGATTTTATAGAAATGTTATCACCAATTCCAGCTCCAATATTTTGTCTAGTCATTCCATCAATTTTGATAATACCAGTACCGTATTCTTCAGGAGAGCCAGGCCAAAGTTTTACATGTGTTTTTTTGTTATGTGTTAATTCTAAAATTTGTCCTGGTTTCCACTTAGCATCCTTAATTATTTTAGGATCAATTATAGCTCTTCCTCTACCAACATGCTGTTGTGGAGTTTCAATTACTTTTAAAATAATTTCAGTCATTTTTTCTCCATAAAAATTAGTAGGGTTTATTCAACCTCCACCTTTTTGCCTTGTGGTTTCTCTTCTTCAATTAACTTGAAGACTAGTTCAAGAA
>JABFSW010000180.1 GCA_013140415.1 Nitrosarchaeum sp. | reverse complement strand
CTGTTGAATAGTCATTACAAGGTTTATAACCAAAAATTGGGTATGTAAACAAAATGGAATTGGTAAAATCAATGGTAAAAGAAATGATGAAGGAAATAGGAAATAAATCTCGCGAGTTTTACGAATTTGTACTACCACCTATTGATATGCATCTTGATGATGAAAAACTGATTTTAATTGTAGATGTGCCTGGATTTGAAAAGAAAGATATCAAATTGTCCCTCAATGGAAAAATTCTTTCTATTAAAGCATGCAAAGAAGTGCATGATGAAAAAAATCATAACATAATCTATAATCAAAGACCAAATATTATTGATAAAAAAATTAGATTGCCGATGGAACCGAAAGAAGAATCAGTTATTTCTGCAAAGTATGATCAAGGTATTTTGACTATATCAATTCCAATTCAGAAACACGGTAAAGACATTAAAGTAGATTAGTTATAGTTTTCGAAATATTGTAAAGATACTCATTATTATCAGAGAAGATATTATTCCAGTAATTCCTAGCGATTCATTAGATGTATACAAAACAGTAGAGCCTACAAATATTGCAGATGAGAGAATACTTCCAGAAAGTAAAACATTAGATTTTGGTTTAGCATTTAAGAGTTGAATTGATCTGTTTTCATCAATGAATTTTTTTAACTCTGGTGCAATTGAGATAGTAGCATCAATTGATTTTGCAAATCTTTGAAAAGAATATTTTAGTTCTTCGATATATGCATCTTTGATCAAATGTTCTTCTTCTAAAATTTCTCTTAGCACTTTAACAAATTTAAAATCAACCTTATGTGTTTTGTAGATTCCTTCTATGATTGATGCCATTCTCATGTATAACGCTAGATTCTTTGGAAGAACAAATGGAAATTTACTCATTGTTTTGTTTGCAAGTTCCATTAAACTTTGTACTTCCATTTCGTCTGGCTTTTTTCCATGCATTGCACGAACAGCTAATTCTATTCCTTTCTCAATTACTGATCGATTAAAATCAGGAGTTAGCATTCCAAGATCAGCCATTGCATTTACAGTTCTTGGAGGATCTTTCTCAACTAAGGCAAGATAAAGTCTGATTAGCCTTAGTCTAGTTTCATTGTCTAATCGTCCAACCATTCCATAATCATAAAGAATGAGTTTTCCATCATCAGTTACTGAAATGTTTCCAGGATGGGGATCTGCGTGAAATAATGAATGGCGTAAAAGCATGGTAAAAAAGACCTTGTGAACATCAACTACTAGTTTCTGCCTGTCAATTCCCTTCTCATCAAGTGCTTCTATATTGATGATTTTGATACCAGGAATGTATTCCATAGTAAGTACATTTTTTGAAGAATAATCATCATAAACTGAAGGAATGAATATGTTGCTTTTTTTCATATCGTGTTTAATTTTTTTGAGATTTGCCGATTCAATGGTGTAATCCATTTCCTCATGAATTGTTTCAATAAATTGAGAAAGCATTGCTCTTGCAGAAAAACGCAAGTTTGGATCTACAAATCTTAATGCCATTGGAAGAATTTTTTTTAAGACTTTGAGATCCTCTTCAACAACTTTTTCAATACCTGGTCTTTTTACTTTAACAACAATTTCTTGGCCAGAGATTCTTCCACGATAAACTTGACCTAAAGATGCACCAGAGAGGGGATTTGGATCCAGACTATCAAATTTTTCATTAATTGGTCCTATGTCATTTTCTATTATGGGTTTTACCTGATCAAATGGAGCTGATGGAACATTGTCTTGCAGTTTAGCAAGTTCTTCCAAGTATGGTTGTGGTAAAATATCAGCTCGTGATGAAAGCCATTGTCCCAATTTTATGTAAACAGGTCCTAATGAAATGAAAGTGTTTAGAACTTTACGTGCGTTCTTACGATATTTTTCTAAATCAATATCTCTGCCTTCTTTTTTTACCCATTTTCTTCTATCTTTTCGTAATGCCAAAATTGAAGGAAGCAGTTTAACAAATATCTTAATTGTTCTTGCAGTAGACATGTTTATTTTAAATAATTTTTAATTTTTTTAGTTGCAACATATCCAACATATCCTGCAATAATAGAAGAAAGAAAAGTTGCTGTTGCAGTAGATTTTTTTGATTTGTTGTTATTTAGAAATTTTTTTGCAATTTCTGAACCACCTAGAATTGAACATGCTAATCCAATCAGAATTTCTGGAGCATCGTAAACTAAATGACCAATAGGATCTTTTCTAGGATCAATTCTATCAGTATGAACTAGAAATTTGTCATTGTATTCTCTAATGTGTAAATTACCATATCGAAATTGTCTTTTTGCACCATTTTTTTGTCCTAGTGTAGTTTCTTTTGCTTCATCAAGCATAAATTCCCGTAATTCCTTTGGTACTTCAATTTCATCTCTTGGCATGAACGCAAGATCCATTATTTACTTATAATCTTAGCCATGACAAAAATAGAAAATTAGTATCTTTTTCATGCTTGTTTAGTAGGAATTTATTTTTTGGATTTTGATTTTTTTATTATGTATATGAATTTAGGAATTACAAAAGATTCAGAGTAATGGTGTTGTTATGAATCCCACTATACATCCCGCTAGAAAGAGAAATGTACTTTTTGCCATACCTAATTCATACTGTCTCAACATAATCATATAACAATAATGCAAATATCCCAAAACAGGGAACAGAAATTAAATGATGTTATGGTTTTGATTCTGTCGTAGAGAGTTTCTTTATTACTTGTTCAAGCTCTACTTTGTTATCATTAATTACACGTTTTAGTACTTCAATCTCTTGGTTTAGTTGTTCTAAATGGATATCATCAGAGTTGGTCACCTTAGTTTCTAACTCAGAAAGTAAT
>JABFSW010000094.1 GCA_013140415.1 Nitrosarchaeum sp. | reverse complement strand
TATAAAAGATAAAAAAACGATCCTTTAGATAACATCTTAATTAAATTTTAGACGGCATATAATGTACATTAATAGTATTTTTGTCATGTATTGAAACCGCAACTCACAAAAAATATGATTTTTTGAAGTGTAAATTGGTATAAATTGAATACATCCTTGGTTTACCATTTCTTTTTGTTTGTCTGGATAATGAGCTTAAATAAATACAAGATACAATAACCTCAATTATGGGAAAAATTAGAATTAGAACAGGTAGAGGTACAGGAACAAGAGAAGTTGACGATGGCGGAAAAGAGTGGGCCGGAGATGCATACCAAAAAGTACAAGATGAAAAGAAAAAACAGGCAGCAAACAGAATGGTTCACACAGGTAGAGGAACTGGTTCAAAAAGATTAGGAGATATGCCAGATTCAAAACCAAGACCGTCAACTGAGGGAATGACCAGAAGTACAGGTAGAGGAACTGGTTCAAGAAAGAGCACAAATAAAGACCAATAATTAAAAACCTCAATTTTCATTTTTAAAAATATTATTCTAATCTATAATATGTGAATTGTAAATTTTTATATCAAATTCCTGCTTTTAGTTTTTTCCAATCGGATAGAAAATTTTCTAGTCCAATATCAGTCAGAGGATGTTGTAGCATTTTATCTAAAACTGTAGGAGGTAGAGTTACCACATGAGCCCCAATTTTTGCTGCATCAATAACATGTATTGGATGACGAATACTTGCAACAAGAATCTGTGTTTTAAAATCATCCTTATAATTGTCAAATATTTTCTTAATGTCTTTAATCAAATTCATTCCATCTTTACCAATATCATCTAATCTACCAATAAATGGACTAACATATTTTGCACCTGATTTTGCTGCAAGTAATGCTTGATTTGGAGAAAAAATCAATGTGACATTTACAGGTATTCCTTCAGATGTTAGATGTTTGCATGCTTTCAAGCCATCAGGAGTCATAGGAACTTTTACAACAACATTTTTACCATATTGACGTAGACGTTTACCTTCTTCAATCATTCCAGAATATTCAGTACTTACAACTTCCAAGCTGACATCACCTTTGATGATTTTTGTGATTTCTTCCATGATGTCTTTTGGATTACCGCCTTCTTTAGACATGAGAGATGGATTTGTTGTAATACCATCTAATAGACCCATGTCGTTGAACTTTCTGATTGATTCTAAATTTGCAGTATCAAGAAAAATTTTCATAATTTTCTACTCCTTATTTCTTTTACTTGTTTTGCCATATTAAAAGATGTTATTCCATGTTTTTCTAAAAGCAGTGGAATTTCATTGTCTCTAGCAGACTCACCAAACATGTCTTGAGCACCTATTCGTTTTATTGGAACAGGATATCTTTCAGAAACAGATTCTGCAACTGCAGAACCCATACCTCCTAAGATATTGTGTTCTTCACAAGTAACTATACCCCCAGTTTCTCGTGCTGCTTTTTCCAAGAGTTCAGCATCAATGGGCTTAACAGAAAACATATCCAATACTCTACAGGAAATTCCTTCTTGTTGTAATGATTCAGCTGCTTCAAGTGCCATTCTTACTGTTATGCCACATGCAGCTATAGTGCAATCAGATCCATCACGAATTGTAATTCCTTTACCAATTTGGAAATCTTGGGATTCAGAATGAACTATCGGCGTATTCGATCTTGCCATTCGCATGTAAAATGGACCATATTCATTTGCCATCAATCTAGTTAATTTTGAAACTGCAAAAGTATCGGCAGGTATGAATACACGAAAATTTGGAATTACTCGCATAATTGCGATATCCTCAATTTGTTGATGAGAACCACCATCAGGTCCAACAGACAATCCACCGTGAGAAACAACTAATTTTACATTTAGACCTTTTTTGTTTCCAGGAGAAGGATACGCAATTCCATTTCTTATTTGATCCACTGCACGTCCAGGCAGAAATATTGCATAAGTACTAGCAAACGATATTTTTCCAGAAGCTGCAAGACCAGCAGATAGAGAAACTAAATTTGCCTCTGCAATTCCCACATTAAAGAATCTATTTGGAAATATCTTACCAAACCCAGAAGTTTTAAGAGAATCAGTTGTATCTGCACCCAAAACTACTATGTTTGGATTTTCTCGTCCAAGTTCAATTAACGTTTTTGAATACTCTGAACGCATATCAGTCATGATTGGAGGGTTCAAAGATAACCTGCCTCTTCTGCTATTTTCTTAATCTGCTCTTGTTTTTCACCAACAACATGCAATCCAATCCATTTCTTTACAAGAGCAGAACCTCCTAATTCATTTGCTTTATCAAGCAAGATTTTTCGTTTTGTTTTGAGAACTTGATTCCTAAAATCCCTTATTGCACCACGTACATCTTGTTTTCCAATAATTGCGCTACCACCTACAAAAGATCTAGCGCCATCTGCAAAACAGGAACCAATATTATCAAGAGTTACACCACCATCGGCTTCAATACAGCCTGAAAAATTGTGCTTATTTAGAACAGTATTCAATCTGATCATTTTTTCATGTGTTTCTTCAATGTATTTTTGGCCTGATTTTCCAGGTACAACAGACATTACAATAAGTTGATCAAGTATAGGTATGAATTTGTAAGACCATTCAGGAAGTTCAGTGTCTGGATTAATTGCAAGACCTATACCAACTTGGTTCTGTTTTAACAAATCATGAATTTCACCAAAGCTTGATTCATCACAAACTTCAACATGAACTGTAATGATGTCACTTCCGGCTTCAATATAGTCTCTAACATGTTTTACAGGTTCGTTAATCATCAAATGAGAATCAAAAGGAATTACAGTTAAAGATCGTAATTCTTGAATTTTTCTATGATCAAAAGTTTTGGTCGGAACAAATTGTCCATCCATTATATCAAGATGAATATAATCAGCTCTTCCAGATACACAACGTTTTATTTCATTTTCCAAATTTGTCATATCTCCTGCAATGATTGAAGGGGCAATCATAAACTGAGAGTCAAGTTCTAAATTAATTATTGGGGATACATCAGAGTCGGGAGCTTTTCCATGCCATTGTGGATTATCTTCCATATGTTCAACTCCTTTCCCTTTAATTGTTCTAGCAATAATTATTGAGGGAATACCTTTGGTTGAATTTGCTTTAGTAATTGCAGCGTCAATTTGCTCAATTCGGTGTCCATCTATTTCAATTACATTCCAACCAAATGATCTCCATTTATCACCAGTTTTCCATCTTGATGCATCTTTCCACATTTCAGAAATGTCATCACCTTCCAATTTTTCATCTAATGGCATAATTTTTTCAGTGTAAGAATCCTGTTGGATAAAATTTCTATCTAAAAATGCCGTAAGATTATCTATTTTGTATTTTGCAGCAGTCATTGCAGCTTCCCATACTTGTCCTTCATCAGTCTCACCATCACCCATTATAGTATAGATATGGTGATTCTTGCCATCAGTTTTTGCAGCAAGTGCAACACCTACAGAATAAGACAATCCAGTACCTAATGAGCCACCACAAAATTCAACTCCTGGACATTTTAGATCAGGATGCCCCTGTAATTTACTACCAAATTTTCTTAAAGTTTCAAGTTCAGATTCTGGAAAATAACCTGCAACAGCCATGTTTGAAAACAGACCAGGCGCGGCATGTCCTTTAGATAAGATTAATCGATCTCGATCATCCCATTGGGGATTTTTAGGATCATATTGCAGATGCTTGTAAAATAAACATCCTAGAATTTCAGCCATCGAAAAAGAACCTCCAGGATGACCAGAACCTGCACTATTTGTTGCTTTAATCACTAATTTACGGGCTCGTAGAACATTTTTCTTGATTTGATAATAATTAAGGCCCATTTCTCGATTACATTGCTTCATAAATTTAATAAAAATCTACTTCTGCAAAATTTTAATCTGATGGTTACTAAGTGATATTATGCATATCAAAGAAAAAATGCCAGTAATAGTTTATGATAATCAATGTTATTTATGTGTGAAATTTGCAAAAATGATTGAATTTCTTACAAGAGGTAACTTAACAATGATCGGGCATCATTCGGAGTTTGGCGTACAACTAAGAAAAACAATATTGGGAGAATCAGCATTAGAAATGTTTTGGTTAATAGATGAAAAAACGGCATATGGTGGAAGAGCGGCGCTTTTACCATTGTTAAGAGCAATAATTACAACAAATAGAAGACACGTAAACGAAATTAAAGTGAATGAAAAATGTGAGCAAGAATGCAAAACGATAAAGGCTGTTTTTATAAGATCTGCAAGTTTATTCTCAAATAGTAAAAAAATAGATCTACAACAATCTAAATAGCACATTAAATTCAGATTTTCATAATGATGAAGATAAGAGTAGAAAATCCAAATAATGTGAAAAAAACAACAATGCTTTGTGGATTTGTCTTAGAAGATTCAGATAAAGTATTGGGATTAGAAAATGTGGATTCTAGAATCATCCCAGCAATAAAACAGTCAATAAATGATATGGGTGGAATATTTGGCAAAATAGCGGTCATTCCAACTACAGATAAAATAGCACAAAGAATACTCTTAGCAGGATTAGGTAAAAAAGAGAACATCGCTAATGACACCATAAGATTTGTTTCAGGTAAAATTGCTCAAAAGGCCAGAGAGTTAAAACTAAAAGAATTTTCCATAATAGCACCTCCAAGTTCTCTAATTGAGCCTATTTCATCTGTAACCCAGATAGTAGAAGGATGTAAAATGTCTCTGTATAAATTTGAAAAATATAAATCAAAAAAAGAAAATAATACTCCAGATCTTACAATTTTAGTTTCTAAATCAGAAAAGATTTCAAAAGCAATAAAAATTGCAGAGATTGTTTCGGATGGAGCTATATACACAAAGAATATTGCTAATCTACCTCCAAACGAATGTACACCTGCAACATTGGCAAATTTTGCAAGGATCATATCAAAAAAGAACAATATGAAATGTAACGTCATTTCAAAAAATGATCTCAAAAAGAAAGGATTTGGTGGAATTACTGCTGTAGGACAAGGAAGTAAAAACGAACCTAAACTAATAATTTTAGAACATAATCGTGGTTCTCGAAATGAAAAACCAATTGTATTAGTTGGCAAAGCAGTAACATTTGACACAGGCGGTATTTCGTTAAAACCTGGTGATAAAATGGATGAAATGAAATTCGATAAGTGCGGTGGATGTACGGTCATTGGAATAATGAAAGCAGCGTCAGAATTAAAATTACCAATCAATTTAGTAGGAATTATTCCATCAGTTGAGAACATGCCCAGTGGAGAATCGTATAGGCCTGGAGATATTATAAAATTATACAGTGGAAAAACTGCAGAGATTTTAAATACAGATGCAGAAGGTAGATTAATTTTAGCAGATGCATTATCTTATGGAGAAAAACAATATTCACCAAAGGCAATTATTGATTTTGCAACATTGACTGGAGCATGCATAATTGCATTAGGTACGAACATAGCTGGTATGGTTTCAAATAATGATAAACTAACACAGAAGATCATAGAATCATCAAAAAGAACAACAGAAGAGATTTGGGAGCTTCCACTAAATGATGACTATATGGATATGGTAAAATCAGATGTTGCAGATATGAAAAATGTTGGAATTGGAAGAGCTGCAGGTACCATTACTGCTGCAGCATTCTTAAGAAATGCAATTGAGAAGACACCTTGGATGCATATTGATATTGCAGGTGTTGCGTGGACGCAAGTAGCAACAAAAGATAAGCCTTACAACCCAAAAGGCGCCACAGGTTTTGGAGTAAGATTAATTTTGGATTACTTACAAAATATATAAATTCAAAAATACAAATTAGAACAATATAGTTATTGAAAATTAGTAGCCTCTGCTGTTTCTATCGGGTTTATCGATATTTGGATTTCTAAAACCATGTTTATCCATCATGTGATTTAGAAATCGTATATCATCTGAAAATTGTTGTCCACAGACAGCACAATTAGGCATTGAAATCATAGGATAAATTATGAATTCCATATTAAAAGATTGGTTGAAAGTATAATAGAAAATGCCAGCACTGTTGCTTCCCAAGAGCTCTCGCACCTTAGTAGCACAACAGCGACATTAGGTTTGACTTCCAAGTTCGGAATGGGATTGGGTCGCACCCTAACGCTATGGCCGGCTTGAACAATGTTGACAGATTCTTATCTATTAAGGTAACGCCCTATTTTAGATAGTTCAAAAGAGGTATAAAGCAAGGAATAACCGAATTACGACATGACTCACAGAGTTGCAGTACTAGACAAAGACCTTTGCCAGCCAAAAAAATGTGGTTTAGAGTGCATAAAGTATTGTCCAGTTAACAAATCAGGGGCCGATTGCATCATACTTAACGAAGAAACAAAAAAAGCCCAGATAGATGAAGATATTTGTAATGGATGTGGCATATGTGTTAAAGTTTGTCCCTTTGAAGCAATTACTATTGTTAATTTACCATCTGAATTAGCATCAGATAAAATTCATCAGTATGGCCCAAACTCATTTCGATTATACAAATTACCTACACCGAGAAAAGGGGAAGTTGTAGGATTACTAGGCAGAAATGGAATGGGAAAAAGTACCGTAGTAAACATTCTTGCTGGAAACTTGAAACCAAATTTAGGAAGATATGAAAACCCTCCAGAATGGGATGAAATTTTAAAGCATTATGGTGGAACAGAATTAAAATCTCATTTTGAAAAAATTAAAAATAAACAACTTCGTGCATCAATTAAACCACAACAAGTACATCATGTTGCACAAGCATTTGATGGGACTGGAAAAGAGTTGATGGAAAAATACGATGAGCGAGGAGTGTCAAGAGAATTAATCAAAGAATTGGAATTAGAAAATTCGATGGAACAAAATCTCAAAGAACTTAGTGGCGGGGAGCTTCAAAGATTAGCCATAGCAGCTGTTGCATCAAAAGATACAGAGTTTTATTTTTTTGATGAACCATCATCATATAATGATGTTTTTCAAAGAAAAAGTGTAGCAAGAGTAATTCAAAGTTTAGCTAAAATTGGAAAAAGTGTAATGGTTGTTGAACATGATTTAACATTACTTGATTTTCTTAGTGATTACATAGAAGTGCTTTATGGCGAACCTGCAGCATACGGAATAGTTTCTAGTGTATTATCAACCAAAATTGGAATCAATGTGTTTCTTGATGGTTATCTGCCAACGGAAAATGTTAGATTTAGAGACAAAAAATTTTCTTTTGACGTATCTTCTTCATCTACTGATGAATTTCAAGAAGGAAGTGAGATAATGTCATATCCAAAACTGGAGAAAAAATATGCAACATTCTCAGTTACTATTGAGCCAGGTAGAGTAAGAAAAGGTGAAGTGTTAGGAATAATGGGTGCAAATGCGCTTGGAAAAACAACACTGATGAAGATGATTGCAGGTGTGGAAAAACCAAATTCAGGAGAGATTGATAAAAAAATAAAAATTGCATATAAACCGCAGTATCTTCAAAATGATATTGATGCTGAAGTTATTGCATTACTAGATAAAGCAAATGGTGGCGCAATTGAAGGTAGTCAAGAAGAAGAACAGATACTAGAACCATTGAAAATTAAAAAACTATACAATAAATCAGTAAAGAATCTATCAGGGGGAGAATTACAAAAAGTTTCAGTTGCTGCATGTCTTTTACAAAAAGTAGATCTTTATGCATTAGATGAGCCATCTGCATTTTTGGACGTAGAAGATAGAATAACGATTGCAAAATTCTTACAAAAATTTGTTCGATCATTTGGAAAAACAGCTATTGTAATAGATCACGACATACAATTAATGGATCTTATATCTGACTCTATGATAATTTTTGAAGGTGTATCTGGATTATCTGGACATGCAACATCTCCAATGCCAAAAGCAGATGCAATGAATAGATTCCTCAAATCACTTGATATGTCATTTAGAAGAGATGAAAGAAGTTTGAGACCACGTGTAAACAAATTAGAAAGTAGATTGGATAAAGAGCAAAAAAGTTCAGGAAATTTCTATTACAAAAATTGACTCGAATGTTAAAGAGATCATTGGAAAATATACTTACTTAACAAGAAAGTCAAGAACTAATCTCATCTTTTGATCAGATTGGAGATATAATTATAGTTAGAATTCCTGATTCATTGCTAACAAAGAAGAAAATTATTGGTGAAACCCTTCTAAATGAAGTAAAAATTGCAAAGAGTGTTTTTTATCAAGCTTCTGCTGTTGAGGGAAATTTTCGTACCAGAAATTTAGAGATTCTAGCAGGAGAAGATAAAACAGAAACAGAATACAAAGAATTTGGCTGTAAATTTACAGTGGATGTTGAAAATGCATTTTTTTCACCTAGATTATCTACGGAAAGAGAAAGAATTGCCAATTTAGTTCAAAATGGTGAAACTATAGTCAATATGTTTGCAGGCGTAGGCATGTTTTCAATTATGATTGCAAAAAAGAAGAAATGTACAGTATACAGCATAGATATCAATCCAATTGCAGTAAAACTTTGTGAAAAAAATATAATCGCAAATAAGCTTGCAGGAAACATCATCTCAATAAATGGAGATGCATCACAAGTAATTCAAGAACAATTAGAGAATAAATCAGATAGAACTTTAATGCTTCTCCCTGAAAGATCAGATGAATTCTTAAAGTCTGCAATTAATGCAACAAAAAGTGGTGGAATAATTCACTATTATTCTCACATTCATGCAGATAAAAAATCAAATGCAGGAAAACTTTCGGAAGAACACTATTTGCAAGTAACTCCAGCTAAATCAGAAATTTTAGGATCGAAAATAGTCAGAGCTGTAGGTCCCAGATACTATCAAACAGTTGTAGATGTAAAGATTTCAAAATAAATTAATCATCTGATGAAATTGATGCAGATGAAGGTTTTGTCGTTGCCATCACATACCCAATCCAAGCTACTACACCAAGTATTCCACCTGCAATCATCAAAATAGATAATTGTAACACAATAGGGCTCCATTCAGATAGCATTAGCAAATATGCATAAAGAAAGAATGCGGTAATGCATAGTACAAAAATTGTAATTCCCATTCCTTTACGTTTATCCATTGAGCTAAAGTTTGGTGTGAGTTATTTATTGGTTTGAACTAGTTTAGTTCAATTGCCATAAGATATGCGTCTTCACCATCACGATAATACGCACTGAGTTTTTGTCTAATAACAAAACCTAGTTTTTCATACAATCGTACAGCATCATTATTACTACATCGTACCTCAAGATAGAATTCGTCACATTTTTTTAGTTTAACGCCATTTACAGATTCTTCAACTAATGCTTTGCCAATGCCTTTTTTTCTATATTCATCAAGAACTGCAATAGATACCACGTGACCTTTTTTTACAAATCCTAATTTTTTGAAATTAGAAAAACCATATTCAGTTTTACACATTATATAACCAACATGCTTTCCTCCAATTTCTGCAACAATGAAAGCCTCCGGAATTTCTGCAAGCAGACTTTCATAGAAATAATCAGAATAATGTTCAGGAAGCGTTTTCAGATTGATTTCCATGACTGGAATCAGATCGCTTGGTTCTGCACGACGTATGTTACAGTCACCTAATTGTCTGAGAATTACTTGCATAACTAGTATATTTTATTGTCAATATTTAATTTTAAACCACAAAACCATTTAATGGAAAGAAATAGCCGTAAACAGAGTGAGTGATCC
>JABFSW010000042.1 GCA_013140415.1 Nitrosarchaeum sp. | reverse complement strand
AAAATTTTCTTGGCTTCATCCAAGCTCACACCAGGTTTTGCAGTTACAACATCTTTTGTCATAACATCTTTGATAAGATGAGTATCAGTTTCAAATAACAAATCTCTATCAGTAACTATTCCAACCAGTTTAGAATTAGAATCAATAACTAAAAGACCTGAAATTTCTTTTTCTTCAGCATAATTTATTGCATCTTGAACAGTTTTATCAAGATGAATAGCATATGGATTTTCAATCATTACACTGCCAGATCTTTTTACTTTGAGAACTTCGTTTGCTTGCTCTTTAATTGTCAAAAATCTGTGAATAATTCCTATTCCTCCGGCACGGGCCATTGCTACTGCCATGGCAGATTCAGTTACAGTATCCATATTTGCGCTAACAAATGGAATGTTAATTGAGATATTACGTGATAATTTTGTGCTTAGATTGGTTTGAGATCTGCTAGTGATATCAGAATATTTGGGTACAAGAAGAACATCATCAAAAGTTAATCCTTCTTTGAATTCCAATGAAACCTTGTAAAGATGGTCAAATATGGATTATAAGCCTTTGTGTCTTCCTGACAGTTTTGCTGCAATCGTAACAGCATCTTTTGTTTCTGCTATATTATGAGTGCGAATGATATCTGCACCGTTAAGAACAGATACAACCTCTGCAGCAAGAGAACCAAATAATCGATCGGATGCATTTTCCTTTCCCAAAAGTTTTCCAATAAAGGATTTGTTTGAAACAGAAACCAAAATTGGGTATTGTTGTTTAATTGATTTTAAATTTTGAATAACAGATAGATCTCTTGCTAACCAATCAGATTTAATTTTTGTAAAAAAAGATCCCTTTCCAGACTTTCTAAAAAAACCAATAGCAGGATCCAAAACAATCTTACTTGACGGAATTCCAGCACTTTTTGCAATTTTTAGACTAGCTTTTAAAAGATTTTTAGTGGATTGTATATTGCCAAGTACTGTCTTAGAATCAAATGCACATAAAATAAGTGATGGGCTATATTCTCTAATTACATCAATCATTTTATCATCATACTTTAATCCAGAAATATCATTGATTATTTCAATTCCATGCTCTAAAGCTGATTTTGCAACATTTGCCCTACATGTATCAACAGATATTGGAAGATTTGATGCATTTTGAATAATTTTAATTGCATTTAGAATTCTTTGTGATTCAATTTTTTCAGATACTGATGTAGATAGATATGGTGCAGTAGACATTCCTCCAATGTCAATAAAATCTGCACCTTCGATTTCCATTTGTTTTATTGTGTTTGTAATCTGTTGTTTTGTTGTTTTAACTGATTTTTTGTAAAATGACTCTGGACTGGTGTTTAAAATGCCCATTATTCGGACTGGATTTTTCCCTCCCACACCTACATTTCCAAGCTTAGTCACATGATTTATCATAAACCATACCAATTTGAGTCATATGATGATTTCAGGTTGGAATAAAAGATATTCAGAGATTCTACACGAATTCAAATATAGTGAAAAACAAGATACAGCATCAGCAATTATTTTGGATTCGATTTTAAAAAAAACTGTTCCTATTAAAAAGATCAGTGAGCAGATAAAAGGAAAAACTGTTTTTGTCATAGGTGCAGGTCCATCATTGGCTTTAGCCATACCAGTATTGAAAAATTTTAAAAAAGCAGTGAAAATTGTGGCAGACAGTGCAGTAAAACCACTAGTTGAAAATGGAATTAAACCAGACATTGTTGTTACTGACTTGGATGGTGACAAAGATTCATTGATAAAAGTTGGAAAGACAAATTCAATTTTTGTCATTCATGCACATGGAGATAATATTGCCAAATTATATCTTGTAGAGAAGTTTGAAAATTGTATTGGAACCACACAATCAAAACCGTTTAAAAATATACAAAATTTTGGAGGCTTCACTGATGGAGATAGGGCAGTTTTTCTTGCAAGTCATTTTGATGCAAAGAAAATTATTTTGTTTGGAATGGATTTTGGGGAAAAAATAGGAAAATATTCTCAAACAAAAGTAGCCGAGAGAAAAACCAAATTAAAGAAATTAAGAAAAGGCAAATCACTTTTAGAATGGTTATCAGGAAAAACAAGATCGCAGTTATTTACAACATCAGGAACAATTAGAGGATTTGAAAAGATATCCTATAGTGAACTTGATATTATTATCTAGAATGCATTTAATACCCATATCCATATGAAAGAAATTGTGAAATTCTCAGAGGAACAAATACGAGACATTGTTGCCATGAGGGATAGTTTGGTCAAGCAAATCGATAAACATCAAAATGCTATAGAATTATTAGAAAAAAATCTGACAATTTTAGATTTGGTATTAAAAGAGTCTAGTTTTACAAAAGCTTCTGCACTTAGCACAGTAAAAAATTCAGAACCATCTACAAAAATCTCAGCTGCATCTACTGAGAAATCAGAAGAAAGCTCAATTCCCATAACAAGTGGAAGTGATGGAAAAATTATTGCAAATGCTTACATCACACCTGATCAGGTTTCAATAGTTTTAGAAGAAAATATGGAAATAAACGCAGATACGCCTCCCTTCAAATCATTTTTTATTGATAGAATCATAGGAGAAATGAAGAGAAAAGACTCTGCAGAAGCAGAAAACGGTAAAATCCAAAAAGAATCAGTAATTGACTACATAATTAACAAAAATGGTTCAGACATTAGAGAAATAATTATCAAAAATTATAGGCAAAAAGAGAGAGTAAATGAAATAATCAACACTGCAGGATGGTCACTTACACGTATGCTTGAAAACATCAAAAAGTGATTTTATGGATAAGATAGTAGTTTTAGATTTTGGGTCGCAGTATAGTC
>JABFSW010000136.1 GCA_013140415.1 Nitrosarchaeum sp. | reverse complement strand
TTATAATGCAGTACCAAATATTGTTGAAAAGTATTTAGTAAAAAATAATATTGTAAAAAGAGAAACAAATCCCAAAAAAATCAATAATATTATCAAAGAATTCTTTGAATCATCTGATGATAATTATAGAAAAAGAGCAAGAAAAATTTTAAACAGTATGGAAGATCCCATTCAAAAATTAGTCCAAGTTATTAGAGAATAATTTGAATTAATTTTAGGTCAGAAAGAAACGCAAATAAAAAGTTCATTAAGGGAATAATGTTGCTCCTTTTCATAGCCCTGTAGTGTAGCGGTCAAGCACAGGGGCCTTTGAAGCCCTTAACCCCAGTTCGAGTCTGGGCAGGACTACCATATTTATAAAAAATAAACAACTACTGGAACACGAATATAACACTGTGAATTTTTAGATGGTAACAAATGACTGATATCATTTTAGGAATGGGGGAAGTAGGTTCTACTCTGTTTGAATTACTTGTTCAACGTGGCTTTAATTGTGTGGGAATAGATAGCGATAAATCAAAATGTAAAAACTATTCGGAAAATATTCCCATAAAGAATACAGAATATCTACACGTTTGTCTTCCAGGAGAATTAATTGATTTTATAGAAATTACGACTAGTTGGATTAACAAAATTAATGACTTGCAAGTTGTTATTATTCATTCTACTGTAAAACCAGGTACTACAAAAAATCTTCAAGATAAATTTGATTTGCCTGTTTTATTTTCACCAGTACGTGGAGTACATAGAAGATTTTTAGAGGATATAAAAAAATACACAAAATTCATTTCCTCAGATAAGGCTGAGATTAGTTCTAAAATTAAATTAGAATTAGAGAAAAGATTTCAAAAAATACAATGGATGTCTACTACTAAAACTGCTGAATTGGCAAAAATTTTAGTAGATACAACGTATTATGGATGGCTAATCAATTATGCTCAGATTACAAAAATGATTTGTGATAAAGAAAAAATAGATTTTGATGAGATGTGGAAATTTGCAGATGAAATTCATGAAAATTTGGGAAATAGACCAAAGATGTATCCTGGAATAATAGGTGGTCATTGTGTCATACCAAATCTAAGTTTAACAAAATATGATAATTTAGATATAATTAAAAAAATAAATGAACTATACAAGAGTTTTAGCGATGTTAAAAATCCTAATAATTAAAAGTCTAATTTTGTAAGTAATTTTGTTGCAATTATGAAAAGTAAAGATGCAATAACAACTAAAACGCCCATCTCCATAATTATAAATTCTGTAATATTACCAAAAATGCCAGCACGTATTATATCAACTAAGTAAGTAAGGGGATTTAGGTAAAAAGCTGTTCTAAGAGGTTCTGGTGAACCCAAAGCTGGGTAAAATGCAGTACTAACAAATGCAAGAAATAGAAAAACAGTGTTGATTATTACGTTAAATCCTTCGCTAGAACGCAATCGGATAGAAATTATAGATGCAATTGAGCCAAATAAAACAGAACCAATAATTGCAGCAAAAATAATCATGGGAATTGTAATCATGGTAAATGCAATTGATTCAAAAAATACAGGATACCCGACAAGTGCAATCAAAGATGCACTTACTAATCCCACAATTCCAATAGTGCAAATATTACTCAAAATATAATCAGTTCGTGTAAACGGACCGGACATTATTTGCTCAAACATGCCATGCCTCCTATCATTCCAAATTATTATTCCTGAGATAAGAGTACTATTCATGATGTTAAATCCAATCATGCCAGATGCCAAAAATGCAGGATAGTCAATACTTTTGTTACCAAAAGGCACTTCCTCGATTAATGATGTATAAGCATAACCAGCAACAAAAATGTAGATTAAAGGAAATACCACTTGCCAGATCAAAAATCCAGGGTTAATGGATATTGTTAAATTTCTATTAACAAGTCTAATTACTGGATGCATTATCGCTCACCATTTTTAAAAAAATTTCCTCAAGATTTGTAGGAACTGCAGAAAGATCCTCTATCTCAATTTGATTATCATTTAGAATTCGTAAAACTTGTAATAATACTAATTCAGACTGTTCTGAACGAATTACAATATTTGTTCCATTATCAAAATCAATTGTACAATCAGTAATATCTGAAAGAAAAGCTGTTATTTCATTTTGTTTTTCTAGTAAATGAATTTTTATCGTTTTTTCTTTTCCAAATCTATTTTTTAAAGCCTCAGGTGTATCTACAGTAAGAATTTTTCCTTTATCTATAATAGCTATTTCATCACAAAGATATTCAGCTTCGCTTAGAATATGTGTAGTATAAAATATTGTCAAACCAGTTTTTACTTTATTTTTTAAATAATCTAATAATTTTCTTCGAGCACTAGGATCTAATCCTACAGTTGGTTCATCTAGGAATAAAAGATCCATATCATGCATGAATTCACGAGCTACCTGTACTCTTCTTCTTTGACCAATGGATAGATCTTCGTTTCTTTTCTTACGAATATCTATCAGATCAAAATCTTTTAGTAGTTCTTCCATTCTTTTTTTGCGATCAATTTTGGGAACATTCCACATCATACCATATTTATCAAGAGATTTTTCAACAGTTAATGTCGGTTCATAGCTAGGTTGTTGTAAGACTACACCAATTTTATGACGAATTTGTAGAGGATTTTCAATTGCATTTATTCCTAAAATTGTCAGATAGCCACTTGAAGGCGGAATTAGTGTTGTTAGCAGTTTGATAGTAGTTGATTTTCCCGCGCCATTAGGACCTAAAAATCCAAAAACTTGACCAGATTTTACAGATAAAACAAGATCATCAACTGCTTTTACATATCCATACGATTTTGATAAATGTTCAACATTAATG
>JABFSW010000018.1 GCA_013140415.1 Nitrosarchaeum sp. | reverse complement strand
GGTTTAGAGAACTACATAGAATTACAGATATCGACAAAGGATTGCTAAGAAACATTCTCAATGATTTGAAAAAATCAAAAGAAGTCAAAGAGATGCACGGCACAAATAACAGAATATTTTTTTGCCTAAGAAAATACTATACAAAATGTCACGACATAGAATTTAGATTTAAAGGAAAACCAATAATGCTCAGAGACGGAAGCAAAGTCAAAATAATACAAGGTGAAACCAACTCCACAGCACGTACCAGAAAAAGATTAGAAAAACAACAAAAAAGACGACAAGTAAAATCATACACTAGAATGAAAAGCAGAAACAGACGTCCACATAAATCATAAATTAATCAGTATTATGGATCTGCTTTTCTACGCATAAGACTAAATTCGGCGCGTTTTAGTTTTGCAGATTCTGCTACGTCATTAGTCATATCATAAAGATCATGGAGCTCCAAACCAGAAGTTAGTTCATCCTCTTTTTGGTCTTCCAAGTCCAACTCAACATTAGATAAAATATCTATATTTTCTTCTAGAATTTTCAGGCATTTTTTTATTGCCTCAGGAAGCTTATCATCCATAATATCATCTGAAATTAGTATAGTAAATGATTTTCGATGTAAAGCGAACTTATTTTTTGAGTTTTTCTCGCAGATAAGGCATAACATGGCTTGCAAATTTGTCAATTGAGCCAAAGTAGTTTTTACCCCAGAATCTAATCACAAAGTGGTTTACACCAGCTTTCATGAATCGCTCAAATGTTGGAATAATATCATCTGGCGTACCAACCGCAGTTGATGAACGAGCAATTTTATCAGGAATTTTTGTTGCGGCTTCTCTCATTTTGACAATCCAAGACTGATCAGACATTGAATATTCTGTAAAGTATTTTACAAAATCAAATCCTTCAATTTCTTTAATGCCATGAACGCGTAACACTTCGGGTTTAAACAAACTTACCTTTACTGCTTCTTTCATTTTTGCCCAAGATTCTTCTGCATCTTCTGAAAAGTAAACATCAATATCTAATGCATATTGGAAAGTATCTTTTTCTTTTTGAGTTCTGTTATGTGTATTCATAGATGTTTGAATTTGTTTTGCATGATCTTCAAACAATTCTGGGGTGTAACCAATTGGCAACCATCCCTCTCCAAGTTTTCCTGTAAGTTCCAAAGTACGTGTACCACCTGATGCCATGTATGTTGGTGGATGAGGCTTTCTAATTGGTGGTGCTTGAAGACATGCACCTTCTAATTTGTAATATTTACCATCATAATTCACAGTGTGATCAGGAGTAGAACCATACAAAATTTTGATAACTTGAATTTGCTCTTCCCATTTAGAAACTGGTTTTTCAAATGGAATACAAAATTCTTTTAGATTTTGAGCCTCGCCTGCACCAATTCCTAAAATTGCTCTCCCCTTTGAAACTCTGTCAAGTGTAATTGCAGCTAGTGCAATATTTGATGGATGTCTTCTAATTGCATCAGTTACACACGTTCCTAATTCAACATTATTTGTAACTGCAGCAATTGCAGATAACATTACCCAAGGATCTAAAACAATTGCATTTTTCCATTGTGGGACATTGGTGTGATCCATATAGAAAATAGAATCATAACCGGTTTTATCGGCAAGCATACAAGCAGTTAAAATTTGATCTTCAGTGTATCCTGCCCGGGCAACATTTAATCCATTTTGAATACCGAATTTTAATGGTTTTTCAGTAATCATACACTGAAACAACAATATTAGCATAAATAAGTTTAGTCAAAACCAGTCAATTTTGTAGTTTATTAATAAAATAGAAAAAATGTAAAAAATATAGGAATTTTTTATAGATTACCTGATTTAATATCTTGTAGACACTTGATGATGTCTTCTTTGGAGATTGGAATTGGGTTTGGATCCAAGTGTCCTCTGTCAGTCATTACCGTATCTGCCGCAATTGAAACATCAGCTTTTAGATCAAGTTTGTCAAAGCCTAGCTTTTTCATGGCTTCCTTGAATCTATCATAGAAAATGGATTTGTTATGCTTGTGTGCAACTGTAGTACAAGAAGACAAAGAATAGCCATGTGGTACTCCTTCATTTGAGAAAACATATGATAGTGCATGTCCAAGTGTAGTTGAACAGTTACCAAATCCAATACCAGATAACATTGAACCGTATGGATAGTTTTCTGGTTTGTTGTTCATTATTGCATCATATAGAATCTCAAATGCTTGTTTACATAAGGTTCTTGTAAAGTCATTTCCAAGTTTGCTGTCATAGCCTTCTGTTGCTTGAGCACATGCATCACAAACAGAATTTTTTATGACTTGCTCTGGTGTGCCGTCCATAAAATAGGAATCTACTACTGCCATGTCAGCAAGAAATCTATCTTCTCGTAATAGTTTCTTTTTTCCATCAAATTTCAAAACGCAATACGTTGTCATTTCAGCTCCAGTTCCAAAAGTAGTTGGAATTAAGATTTTTTCTTTTTTCATCTCAGGTGCAGCATATTTTACTACATCCATTGAACTTCCTCCACCTAACCCAATTAGAGTAGATGGGTTCTTGTCTTTGAATTGTGAAATCACAGCGTTAACATCATCAATTGATGGTTCAGGTTTTACTTGATCATACAGCATATAGTCCTTAATTCCCATTTTGGCAAGCCATTTGTCAGAAAGTTCTGGAGGAACAGTTGTAACAACTAGGGCATTTTTTGGATATTCTGTTTCACCAAGTGCATTTTTTCCAAAATTGATAACTTTTGGAATGCGTACTGTGTACATAAATCAGAGGCATCATTGATTATTATTATATCTTGCAGTAAGAGAAAATTAGTATATGATTATTCAGAATTATGA
>JABFSW010000039.1 GCA_013140415.1 Nitrosarchaeum sp. | reverse complement strand
TGATTGTGGCATTGATGATTTCTCCAGGCCTATACTGAGATTTATCCAGAAATATGTCAATATCAAATTCAGATAAAGTAGGTTTTGCAAGTGATTCTATTAATACATCAAAAGTTTTTGTGGCAATATTACCTCCATAATCAAATCTAACAGTATAAGTTCCAATTTCAGATGAGGTGATTCCATCAAAGTACACTCTATTCAAAGAAGACACAGTAGAAATGGTTTTTGTGTTTACTTTTCCAGACGGTGATGTTATAGTCAAAACACCAGAACTTGCAAATAGATCAGGTATAACTATATCAATTTCTACAGAGTCACCTGGATCATAGAGATTTTTATCACTTCCCAAAAAAATAGTTTTAGAATTTATGTCATAAACAACAAAAGGAACATCTACTTGATTATCATAATAATTTACAACCGCATGATAATTCCCAGGAGAATTATATTTTAGTAGATCATACATTGAGAAACGTAGAACAATATTGGATTGAGATACTTTGATTTTAACATCGTCAACTAGTTTGGCAGGAATTCCTTTGTCGTCTAAAATGTTTATAAATAAAAATTCAGCTTTGGCAGAATTTGGATCATAATAATTAGTAGAAAATTGAACAGTCGCAATATCATTTGGACCGTATGAGAGTTTATCAGTTGTAGCTGAAACAGTTAACTGCTCAACTTCAATATCAACTAGTTTTTTTACATCATTGTACTGATATTCTATTTTCCAGTGTCCAAATTGATTATCAAAGGCATTTCTAACAATTGTGTGAGTTGTTTTTGATGCTTGAAGACTTGCAATGGTACCACTAACAGTGGCACCATCTGGCTGAGTTGCATTCCAATTAATCTCACCACCGGAGTAACCATTGATATTGAGAAAAATTTTAATCCAGTCATTAGGACCAAATATCGCTTTTTCAGGAATGGCTGAAATTTCAGAACCATATGCAATTTGAGGAATAATAAATGAGAAAAATATCAAAAAAAACAGAACTTTCATGATATTATTTTGATTCAAAGTGAGTTTATTTCAAAAGATTAACAATGAACGACAGGATTGTGAATGTTCTCATTGGACTAGTCAAAATTATATAATTATCAAATCAGAACTTTAATTGAAATATTGATTTTTGCCTCATCATGATAATGCACATAGTAGCAATTGCAAGTATTACAATAGATATTGCTCCAAATTCAGGCACAATAAAAGTTCCAATTATGGTGAGCAATTTTGAATCTTCAGGTATAGAAACTGAAATGGTGTTTAGATCATTGTCTTTGAAATGTTCATAGTCAGTGATCTTTTCTCCATCAACTATTATGACAAATGGACCATCAATAAGAGCAGCAGGTAAGCGAATTTTCAGAGTATTATCATCAGATTGTGAATGTCCAAGTATTTCAAACGTAAGTAATTTTTGCTGTTCATCCACTAGAGTAAGAGACAGAGCTCGATTGAATCTATATTCTACATCAAAGACTGCATTACCATCACCTATAGTTTGTCCGACATCAGGAATTATCTGATATCCATCAGTAACTGAAACAATTCCAGTCATCCATGGATGAATAAGACAATAGTATGGATACTGACCTTTTTTATCAAATGTGAATTGATATGACTGTCCAGGATTCAAAAGATCAGAGTTTCCAAAAATACCATCTGGTCCGTCACTTGGAGTTCCGGATGTAACAGTGTGTGCTACTGTATCTGCATTTTTCCATGCAACAGTATCATCAATTAAAATATCAATATCACCAGTAGCTAATCCAGATTTTTCATTTTGCCAAAAATATGGTGCATCTGGACTTGCAGCTCCTGTGGGTATGTTAATGTCATAACTTGAAGCAAAGACAAGATTGGGAAAAGCAATAGAAAATAGCAGAATCAATGTAATCAAAAATAAAATGTTCATACTAGTTAGAAACCAATTTAATTTAAAGGGGTTATGGTGTTTAAAATTAATCACAAAAAATTATTGGAGTTTATTAGATGGCATACCTGTGATTAATCAATGAAAAGTGGTGTAGTAATTATTGTCGCAGGAATAATTATGGTAATATGTGGATTGGTATTGTTTTATGCAATTCAGAGCAGCCCCCAGATAGAATCTTTTTTTAGAATGATAAAGCATGCAGGGACATTTATCGGATTATTAGGCATGGGTGTAACGCTAGCAGGGGTTTTGTTGTATCTAATAAATAGAAACCAACCACAAATTCAAGATTTTGATGTTAAAGAATAGTGATTGCTAATTCAGAAATGAATCATATGCTAGATAGCATCTTTTTGAATTCATCTACAGGAACGACAAACTTGCATGCCTTACAGAATAACACTTCCTTGTTTGCCATATCTCGTAGCGTTGTGGGAATTTTTCCGCAATAAAGAGATGCACCATCACAGTTGGGACAACACGCAAGTAAAGGCTTCATGCCAAATTCATTTTTGAGATTCAGTAAGTTAGTTAAGCATTTCTTGTATATTAGTAACAAGTAGAAATCATACTAAAACAGGAATGCAGAAATTATAATAATACTGAAAGCCAACTTTAAAAATTGTCAGAGAAAATTGAGCTAGGCGTATACTTGAAAGATGAAGGCGGATATGAAATAGTTTTAAAATCATTAAACCATTATAAAAAAAGATTAAGAACCATAGGTAACAGTCCGGAATTAAAAGATTCATCAGCCATGTTTGGAACAATACTGCAACAAGAAGCCATGAAGACAATACCAAAAATCGATGAGATGGTAAAAAAAATTCAAGGTTGTTTATCAGATAGTAAACTGTTTAATTCTTTAAGTGAAGACTCGCCATTTTTACTAAAAGCGCTTTTGTGCTACGAGTCAGATATTAAAAAAGCTCAAGATATAGGACATGAGTATTTTTTAAAGTTAATAGGGGATTTACCGTTAGTCAAAAATGATTTGGAAATAATTAAAAACGCATCAGATAAAATCAGAGAGTTTTCAATCTAATTATATTCCTTGAATATACCAATCAAGGTAGGGTTTGAGATTTTTACATAATTTCTTCTTTTCAGCATTGTCATTTATGCCTAGAATTGCCTGAATTTTGCCATGAAGATAAGTTCGCGTAATATCGCTTTTAAGAGTGGGTTGAATTTGGGTTAAAATTGCAAGGATTTTATCAGAGGAGGAATTATCAAAATCATTTAAAATTTGTTTAACTTGATCTTGCAATGACATTATAGAATCTAAAGTAAATCCCATTATTACTTTATTGATTAAGATATTTTCTGATCTAGATCATTATCGTCCCATGTAAGACGAAATTTTCCAACAACTCTGAAAAGTTGCAATTTTCCACCTTTTTTAAATTTTAATTTATAGGAATTCTGAGATGTATCATAAATATCTAGAGAGACATCATCAGTAATGGTTTGAAAAATCACAGGATTGCTAGATATTTCCTTCCATTGATTTGGCTCAAAATCCAGATAAAATTTAGTGTAAAGTAGACCCATTTTCAAATATAGTAAAATAGTCTGGAATAAAAACCAGATAGCCACTAAAAATTATTCTAATTCCTGATAGTCTTTTGGCATACTGGTACTAAGATAACTCATAACTGTAGGATAGATTGTGTCATAGTCTTTATCGTTATGAATTATAGTGAAAAGCCCATGAATTAGCTGTTGAATTTCCAGATGCTCATCACGATACAAAGTTTTGTTTGGGTTTTTGTTTGAATCCAAAAGAGTGAATCCATTATCAGTTTGTAGTATGTTTTTTAGTAATGAATTTGCTATTATGATCTTTTCATTTACATCTTTATGTTGATAGTCAGTTTCAAGTTTTTTTATGTGGTTTTTTAGATTGTGAAAAGATGTGTTTGTAATTCTTTCAATATGTTGCTGAAATTTAGTAGCATAGTTTAATGTCGGAACATAGAATTTCATGTTTCCTTTTTTTTGAACTGAAACTATCTCTTTTTCAAGCAATGAATCCCTTGTTTTTTCAAATGTTGTTTTTGCCATATATTCAGGAACTATAATTTTTAGCAATGCATTATGATGGATGTCAGGATTGTTTTTGATACATTCCAGAACAATCCTTTCACGCTCATATAGTTCTGAGTTGGGCTCAAGATAAGTCATTGTTACTAGGTCGACCTAGTATATACAGGTCAAGTATTTATCAATATCGACAAAAAGTCATCAAGGTAGAAAAATCAATATGTAATATTGGCACACTTACACTCAGATAATACATAAAATACACTCAATAAAATGTGAGACTGTCATTACTCTGGTCAATTCTGTTAGTGCCCGTAATAGGTACTGCATATGCAGATTCCAACTCAGATTATGTTGCTACAGTTAGCAATTCGCTGGATAGTTTTATTGATATGATAATCAATACAATGAATCCCATTTTTGATTTGGCTTTTAACCTACAAAACAATGAAAGACTGCAACAGTGGGGACATGAGATCATTCAAAAACAAGCAGATGTGACTGAAAAACAAATTACAAATCAATTGGGACAGGATCCCAGAGTAACTTGTTGTTAGGGAAATAAGAGAATTTTATTTGAAATTCCAGTGATGTCGTTTTGACCGTTTTTGAGAACTAGATGATTATTTTTGAGGCTAATTGATACTCCGTATCCTCGAAGAAGTTTAACATTGTAATGATTACGTTGATTCTTCTGCGTCATTTTTTCTTGTATTACATTCTGTCAATAATTCTCTCAACATCTTTATCCGAAAACTGCTCCCTTCTGTTCTGAATAAAATAATTAATGTTGCTCAAGTCTTTGACATAAACCGATTTGTAATCAGGATCGTATTCCATGTTGCCACCAACTGACAACAGTACATTTGTTACAGATGGCTTTTGCGGATTAAACCAAGATGATTGAAGTGAAATCCATAGAACTCTTCCTGCTCGGTCTACTTGTTCATGAGGATAAAGACCACCATGTTGCCTGTAATACTCTGAGCTCCAGTTTTTCACCTCAATTAGCACAACTCCCTTGTAGGATACAACTACAAAATCCATCTGAGCAGATCTGAGATTTCTTTGTCCATTGTAAGTTATCCAGTGATCTAATTGCTTGTGAACATCACAAAAAATATGATAATCATCGCTAAGATCTGAGAGTTTATCTAGAACTTTGATTTCGCCTTTTGCTCCGCGATGTAATGGACTGCCTATGTTATCTTCGATTTTGTTTATTTGCCTTTTTTTATTCCATCGCTTAAATTTTGAAATTATTCCTTTGTTATCCATGGAATCATACTGATCTTTCATTTCTTTGTGAACTCTATGTATGTCATCAATTGATTCGACTTCTTTTGGAAGTTGGTTTAGCAATCGCTTTTCAGCATCAGAGTAACCGTAAATTATTGCCAACAGACTGAGGATCTCATGCAATTCTAAAAGATTTACGACAACACAGCATCTTTTTTGCTTAGAATCGGGGGGATACCATTTTTACTCTCTGTCGATATATTCGTCTATTCCAGGAGGTTCTGGTGCAAGACCTTTTCTCTTTCTAATTTCTGCAATTGCAGTAGTAGCTATAGATTTTGGAAGCTCAGTCCATGCCTTAAAGGAAGTATTCCAAGTTGCGCGTCCAGCTGTTTGACCTCTCATTGCTTCTGAAAGTGTAAAGGTCTCAGATGCTGGGATTTCACCAACAATAATACTGGAAGCTCCTTTTTGTGCCATGTCAAGTACTTTGCCACGTTTTCCAGATAGTACGGTTGCAACATTTCCTACCAAATCGGTTGGAACTCTAACTTCAATTGCAAGCATTGGTTCAAGGATTGTAGTTCCAGCTGTTAGTAATGCACCCATACATGCACGTCTAGAAGCAGGACCCAGTTGGGACAGACCTCTGTGTGCAGTGTCTTCGTGAGGAACAAAGTGAGTAAAAGTAAACTTGCAATCTCGCATCTGCTCTTTACACAAAGGACCTTCTTTCATAACTTCTTCAAATCCAGAATTAATTGAATCAGTAGATTCTTGAATAAATTGAACACCTTTTGTTCCATTAATCATAACATTTCCACGTGGGTCTAATTTCATAACTCTCTTAACGGTATCAGTGTCCCAACCAGCACCCTTGAGAAGGTCAGCTACGACCTTTTTGTCTTTCATGTCACTGACTTCACCAGTTCGAAGCATGTGTGCAATGGCAGGTTCTAATGGTTCTACTTTCATGAAAATCTTGTTGTGTCTATTAGGAGACTTTGACATTATTGGGTCACATCTACCTTTGACAGTTTCTCTGTAATTGATAAGTGGCTCAGATGTAATGATTTCTATTTTGGTGTCTTGAATACGATGAGTTGCTACATCAAGATGCAGTACACCCATTCCGGCAACAAGTGTCTCACCTGTTTCTTCGTCAATTTTTACGACCAAGTTAGGATCTTCAATTGTTAGTTGTTTGAGAACCTCAACTAGTTTTGGCAAGTCTTTTGGATGTTTTGGCTCTATTGCAATTTGAACGACAGGTTCTGAAACATAATGGACTCCTTCAAACATTGGTATACCTTTAACAGATGAAATTGTATTGCCAGCTCGAGCTTCAGTTAATCCCAATAGTGCAGGAATGTTTCCAGCACCTAATTCACCGACTTGCTCTCTTTGGTTGCCCATGAAAAAGTTTACAGATTGAACTCGACCTTCTCGTTTTGAATCTATAATGTTAATTGTTTGTCCATCCTTTATTGTTCCAGAAAATAATCTACCAATTGCAACAGGTCCAGCAGCAGGATCTAACACCATGTTAACTACCATCATAATTGTTGGTCCATCATCACTACATGCCAAAAGTGCTTTTCCTATATCAGATTCAAGATCCCCTTTCCAAATTTGAGGAATTCTATATTTTTGAGCAACGTCTGGTGGTGGAACGTGTTTGACTACCATTCCCAATACAGCGTCAGCCAGTGGAGCTCTTGCCACTAGGTCATCAACTTTTTCATTTTTATACGCATCAATAACATCTTTGAATGTAATGCCTTTTTCTTTCATAATATCCATGTTAAATGCCCACTTGTCTTTAGCAGAACCAAATGTCACACTAGAATCTTGTATTGATACTTTCCATTTTTCTTTGTATTCTGGTTCTGCATAAGTATCAATTAGTTGGTTAAAGCTAGATACAACACCTACAAGTGTTTCTTGCATTTTTTCTGGAGTTAAGCGAAGTTCTTTGATTAGTCTGTCTACTTTGTTGATAAATAGAACTGGTCTGACTCTTTCTTCTAGTGCCATTCTTGTTACAGTTTCTGTCTGAGTCATGATTCCTTCAACTGCATCACAGACAACAGTTGCTCCGTCAATTGCTCTAAGGCTTCGAATTACCCTTCCACTAAAATCAACGTGTCCAGGTGTATCAATCATGTTAATGACGTATTCTTTGTCTTTTTGTGTAAAGTGTAATGTTACGTTTGCTTGATAAATTGTAATTCCTCTTGCCTGCTCTTCTTTATCAAAATCCATTGCCAGTGCTTTTCCAGCAGCAGATGGGGCAATAATTCCAGAATTTGCCAAAAGACTATCACTCATAGTAGTTTTACCGTGATCAACATGTGCAATTACACTAAAGTTACGAATATTGTCTTTATTCTTGATAATCTTTAGTACTTCAACTGTTGACTTGAATTTTGCCATATTCGCAAACCTAAGTATTCAGCTATTAAATCTTATGAGAAAGATCAATAGATCATTTTATCACTTACATTACTTATTCTGAGAATTTTTTTCTTTGAAAAGTATAGTACCACTTTTTACAGAAATCACCATCATATTAGAAAAACAGTCTAGTTTTGATTTTTATAACGATTATTCAGAAATAATATGTGGAAATTTCTGTAGGGCATACACCGGATTCAGATGATGCATTCATGTTTTATGGGATGTTTACAGGAAAAGTAACATCGTCAGATTTTACTGTAAATCATGTAATTGAAGACATTGAAAAGCTAAACAGAAAAGCAACAAATCCGGAACTGGACGTTACAGCAGTATCTGTTCATGCATGTGCTTACATTCCAGGGTATACTGTTTTGAGAAGCGGTGGAAGTTTTGGGATAGGGTATGGTCCGATTGTTACTGCAAAAAAACAAATGACAATTGATGAGATTAAAAAATGTAAAATTGCAATACCGGGTAAAATGACATCTGCGTTTTTATTACTTCAATTAATGATAGGTAAATTTGATTATATTGAAATGAATTTTAGTGATATTCCAGAGGCTGTAAGAAATGGCAAAGTAGATGCAGGATTGGTCATTCATGAAACTCAATTATCATACGAACAAGAAGGAAATGTCAAAATTTTAGATATTGGGAAATGGTGGGATGAAAAAACAAATGGGCTACCTGTTCCACTAGGAATCAATGTTATGAAGACCAGTCTTGGAATGGATACAATTCATAAATTTGATCAGCATTTGCAAGCATCAATAGAGTATGGATTGAATAATCTAGATGATGCAATAGATTATGCAATGCAGTACAGCAGAGGAAAACCAAGAGAGTTGATTGAAAAATTTGTAAAAATGTATGTCAATAAAATTACTGTGAATATGGGGGAGAAAGGAGAAGAGGCAATAAAAAGAATGTTTGAAATGGCAAAACAAAAAAACTTGGTACCAGAATTTACACTTAGCATAGCCATCAAGTAATTATATTGCAAAAAAGTTTACAACTTAATGGGAGACGGAATAGGAGGACCAGTTATAGGTTGTCTGTCAAATAATATATTTGAGCTTCTAGTAACTCATTTTCGTAAAGACAACAAAGAAGAATATGCTAGAAAAGAGCGCATAATAATTGCCAAAATTGACAATCCTGATGAACCTCAATATCAAGAAACAACAAAGACAGACCTAGAGATGGCACTGAAAGGAAAATTTGTGTCATGTAATGTGCAATACAGAGATTTCAAAACAGATGCACTTGTTTGTAATGTCTTTGTTCAAAAACCTCCAGAAGGTTTCTAGTTCTACAATATCTGCTAACACTTAGAATGTTTTGATTTTCTTTTTCTTTACTTTCTGTGGAGCATTTTCATCTTCATAATCTATTTTTTCCCCGCAAAAAGGGCAAAAATCAATAGATTGTACTGAATGTCCCTCATATGTAATTTGATCCACTATTGAAAATTTGCCATATTCATAACTCCAGACGGTAAATTTTTTACAATATTTTTTGAATTTTTCACAGCAAAACTCTGTATCACGTTTTAATGTAAAATTTGAATAGGTATTATTTTCAGATTCTGGATCCTTTAGGGTTTCCTTTTTGTATAATGCTTTCATAGTAAAGTCAAAACAATGGACTTTGCACGCCTGATAAAGTCTTCTGGAGGAATAGTAACGTTACACCTTCTTAATTCGTACGTCTGAAGCAAGTCAACTAACACATAATTTAAAAAATCAGTGGTTTTGATTCAGTATTATGAGTGTAGAACGCATAGTTTTTGAATTTGTAAAATATATTCAGAAAGAGCCAGGCAAATGTCCTGCATGTGGATTTAACATTATCATTGAATGCTGTAGTTTTATAAAAGGTCGGGGTTGGTTTTGCCCAAAATGTAAAACATTATCAGTGTATGATGAAGAAATACAAAAAATGATAGGAGATAATGTTTCAATATTACCTGTAATTCCAAAGCCGCCATATTCTTTTGGTGAGACATTAAGAGCATCATCAAAAGTACGTCGTATAGATTAAAACATGATAAATTGTTTTGTTTGTGGAAAAAAGAAAAAAGACTATGAGGTATGGTGGAATAAAATAGTCATAGGCATTACATATGATTCAGAATTTCAAAATAATGAGACAATACGCAATATGTCAGA
>JABFSW010000115.1 GCA_013140415.1 Nitrosarchaeum sp. | reverse complement strand
ATTTAGTAGTGTATGGGCATAAAACAACCACTTTCATCTGAAAATTTAAAAATTATATCTGATACTGGTATTGAGAAAAATAAAATTGATTTGATAATAGAATATGGAGAGAGAAAGATCAAACAAATAACTAGAAGAATTTTAGAAAAGGAAGTAAAATTAGAATCAATGGAATCCCATTCAGATTACGAATATAATGATTTACTTAGAGAATACAATGAGGCGGAAAAGGAACACAAGATGGACTTGAAACTTTTTGTTGAATTGTTTGACAAATATAAAGTCACAATCAAATAATTTTACAAATTGGCATTTTTTAGTGGAGGTATTTGGAATTGTATAGTCACAGTCTTTACAGCAAAAGAATTATGTGGACATGACCAAATGTTATAATTTCTTTTTATGAATTTATAATACTAGTCATAAGCCATTAAATTTTTTTCTTCAAGCATACTATGAATTTGATGAACAGAGCGATGAATATCTTTTTCAAGTTTAGCACCAACACAGACTAATTTACCTGATGCAAAAATTAGAATCACAGTTTTAGGATCTAGCATTCTATGTATTAATCCTGGAAACTGTTCTGGCTCATACATACTCCTAGGAAGTGTCCTAGCTGCTTGTTCCAAATTGACTCTACCTCCAAGATTAATTGATGAAACGATATTTTGTATTGTAACTACAGCATCATTTTTAATTTTGATTTTACCCTTTCTCAATATATCCACTACTTTAGATACTGCAGTTTCTGCTAATTCTTGTGATTTGGCACCAGTACACACCATCTTTCCTGAGCTAAAAAGCAGTGTGGCAGTTTTTGGATTTTTAAGTCTGAAAACAGCGCCTGGAAATTGGTCTGGATGATATTCTACATCTGGAAATTTTTTTGTTATATCTAAAAGATCCAATCTTTGGTCGATTGTTGCAGAAGCTACAACATTCACTATTGCAATTAACGGTCTGGTTTGTGTCATATTTTTATTTCTCCAACTACAGAGCTATATCTTGATCTAATCTTAAACCCTTGTACCTATTTCTTATGGTAACTTCAGTCACACTTGCAGCTTCTGCGATATCACGTTGGGTCATATTTTCACCATTTTTAACACATGCCAAATATAGTGCAGCTGCTGCAAGACCCATAGGATCCTTGCCAGCTGATTCTTCATGTTCTTGAGCTATTTTGAGTACTTTAACTGCATAACGTTTTGTCTTTTCTGTAATTCCAAGCTTACTTGCAATTCTTGCAACACATTGAATCGGATCAACAACAGGCATCTTTAGATCTAATTCTCTATGTAATAACCTGTAACATCTTGCAATGTCTTTTTTCTTAATGTTACCTGCATCTGAAACATCTTTTAGTGTTCTAGGGGTTTCTGTATCTCTGCATGCAGCATAAAGTGCAGATGCAATTAATGCCGAAATTGAACGCCCCCTTACAAGACCTTTCTCTAATGCTTTTCTGTAAATGTATGCTGCCTTTTCAATAACAGCGTCAGAAAGTGAAAGTTTGTCTTTTAGTCTGTTTAATTCGCTTAATGCCTGTCTAAGATTTCTATCTGCAGATGCATGAACTTTACTTCTACTGTCCCATGTTCTTAATCGTTCAATGGTACTTTTCATAGCAGATGTAAGCGGTTTTCCAGACGAGTCTCGGTTTATTGGATTAATGATTGTAGCAAGTCCCCTATCATGTATGGTAAGTGATGTTGGGGCACCTGTTCTAGTTGGATCCGTACCACCTTCTTTTGAAAATGATCTCCATTCTGGTCCAGAGTCGGATAATATTTCAGAAATAACATATCCACATTTTCCGCAAAATCTTTCGCCTGTTACATTATCTGTCAACATGCCATTTTTTCCACAACGTCCACAGATAGTATCTGTATTGATAATTTGTAAAACCAAAAATAAGATCAATATTGGTTAGTTTGTTTCCTATAAGAACCAGCTTATTTCATAATTTCTCATGTAAATACTCAAAATCAAAGCATTAAGCATTACAGAGTAGATTATACTATATTTTACAGCGATTGTCACATTCCAAAAAATCTAGGGTTAAATTCAGATACAAATAAACTTAAAGATCAGTGATTTTAAAAAAAATAGAGCCAAGTTATTTACATTTTTATAGATTTTGAAAAAACCTATAATCAGATAAAACTACTATATTCACTAAAACCCTACATTAATACACGTTCAATATGACAAGGAGTATGAAACAGAGTAATTGTACAGAATGTAAAGTCTGGATAAGTGAAAGACAAGACAAATACCACAACACAATTGTACAGATTGTTCAGAGAGTTTTTGGTCATTAGGATGAAAGGATTATGTCATCTCTGTCATTCAAGTAATGTAGAAATAATAATAGATTCAGATAAAATTCCAATTTGTAAAATATGTAGAGAACGTCTTGGTTTGATTTAACACGATACGATCCCAAGAAATCTATCCAGTTTTGTAAAATATGTAACATAAAAAATTATTAGTAGATACAATATCGTAAACTTTAAGTTCATACAAAATAGAGAAAAATATGGGATTATTGAATAGTTTACGTAAGTATTGTATTATGAAAAAAGTTAGAGATAGTGCAAATGATTCTGAAAAAAAGAAATTAGAGCAAGAAGAGATGAAAGAAGAAACACATCAGCATGATCTTGAAGAAAACTATGAACAAGATGAAAAGTTTGATGAATCTAAAGATTAATTTTTAAGCATATAAAATAAACAAATGGGTATAGAAAAATCATATTTGAGTTGGACATAATAATTTGGAGTAATTTCTTTTTATACATAATAAAAAAACTAAAATTTCTTTTAGCAGATATTGTTTAATTATTAAGATCAATTAGTATTA
>JABFSW010000025.1 GCA_013140415.1 Nitrosarchaeum sp. | reverse complement strand
ATTTTTAGATGAAACTACAGTAGGATTAGACATTAAAACACGTCGAAAAATTTGGGAATATATCAAAAAAATACACAAGGAATTTGAAATGACGATCTTTCTTACTACCCACTACATGGAAGAAGCAGACCAACTATGTGATAGAATTGGAATTATTGATCGTGGAAAGATTCAGATAATTGATTCACCTGAGAATATGAAAAATGCCATGGGTAATGAAGTTATATCATTAACATTTGAAAATGGAAACTCTGATGACTTTTTGTCACAATTACACCAGATTGATTTGATAAAAAAAATAAATCAAGATAATAACAAACTAACTATTTTTGCATCAAAAGGAACCGAAGTAATTCCTAAAATTTTTCAAATTTCTTCTGAACTTCAAATTAAAATTATTTCCATATCCTTAACTCAACCTACTTTAGATGATGTTTTCATTTCTTACACAGGTCATGAAATAAGAGATGATGATACTGGATTTAATCGAAAACAAGAATATGCAAAAATGAAGAGGCTACGTGCATGAATTCTTTGATGTATGATACTTATACTATTTTTTGGAGAGAGCTAAAACGATACAAAAAATCTCGTAGTGGAGTTTTAATTAGATTGATTCAACCAGCAATTTGGATAATTGTAATTGGAAATACTTTTTCAGGAACTCAGCCATTAATTCAATCAGTTGGGTTTGAAGGGCA
Source organism: Nitrosarchaeum sp. (assembly GCA_013140415.1). Lineage (GTDB taxonomy): Archaea > Thermoproteota > Nitrososphaeria > Nitrososphaerales > Nitrosopumilaceae > Nitrosarchaeum. The sequence continues at coordinate 2,176 of JABFSW010000025.1, read as the reverse complement.
ATACATTGAATTTATGGCACCTGGTGTGATTATACTGACTGCAATTTTTACTAGTATTTTTGGTGGAGTCAACACTCTCTGGGATCGAAGATATGGATTTATGAATAAGGCACTGACATCTCCTATTTCACGATCTTCTATAGCATTAGGAAAAATGTCTGCAATTTCTTTAATTTCTGCACTACAATCTAGCTTGATTGTGGGAATTGCTTTGGCAATTGGTGTAACTTTTCCAAATCCGTTCATGATTGTCCCAATCATGGCAATTGTAATCTTGTTTTCTCTTGGCTTTTCTGGCATTTCTGTTATAGTAGCTGCTACTGCAAAATCTCAAGAAACTTTTTGGGGTGTGATTAATTTTCTTGGAATGCCTTTGTTTATGTTAAGCCCGGCACTCTTTCCACTGGAATTACTTCCTGATTGGCTGGCAACTATTGCAAAACTCAATCCTGTAACCTATACTGTTTTGTTGGTTAGAGAAATGATGACTGGAGTTTCAGAGGGAGGGATCTCTACGTTACTAAGCATTGGAGTTATTGCTGTATTTGTACTAGTGATGGTTGGCTTGGCCAGCTATGTGTTTACTAGAGAAGTAAACAAACCATTCTAATCCAAACTGCAATTGTTAATTCTATTTTTTAATTTTAAGAAAAATAATTTAATTTCTATATAGATCATAGAGAGATATTGTTTTTCAGTAATCTATGATTGTTATTGCTAAATAAATTACAAAATACATTGATTCAATGATAACAAAGATAACATCATTGCTAATGATCGCAACTATAGTTGCTATTATAGCACCACTAAGTGTAAATGCCGAATCAGCACCTGATACACCTAATTCAAGTTATGTGTATAATGTTAATGGGGCTGGTGCAACATTTCCATTCCCTCTGATTGATTTATGGAGAGTCGAATACAATAACGATTTTGACAATGTAAATCTAAACTATCAATCAATTGGAAGTGGGGGTGGAATAAAACAGCACATTGAGAAAACTGTAAATTTTGCAGCTACTGATGCACCACTGACTACTAAGGAAAGAGCATTAGCTCCTAACACACTACATATCCCTGAAACTATGGGAGGGGTTACAGTAACATATAACATTCCTGAAATTCCCAAAAGCGGATTGAAATTAACTGGAAAGGTAATTTCTAGCATCTTTATGGGAAACATCACTAAATGGAATGATCCATTAATTAAAGATCTTAATCCTGGATTGAACCTTCCTAATCAAGATATTGTAGTAGCACATCGCTCAGATGGTTCTGGAACTACATTTGTCTTCACTGACTATCTTGCAACTGTTGATCCAGATCCTGGTTGGGGTAAAAAGGTAGGAAAAGGAAAATCTGTTCCGTGGCCATTAGGGTTAGCTGCAGCAGGAAACGAAGGTGTTGCAGGAATCGTAAAATCTACTACATACTCTATAGGCTACGTTGAGCTAGCATATGCATTCCAAACTGGAATGACTGTTGCACATGTTCAAAATGGCGACAAAAATAAATTTGTTGAGCCAACTATAGCTAGTGTCGCTGCTGCCGCAGCCAAAATTGTAGATAAACTTCCATCAGCAGAAGCAGATTGGTCTGCCGTATCTATGGTAAATGCACCTGGTTCTGATTCATATCCAATTGCAAGTTTGACATATCTTCTTGTGTATGAAGATCTAAAGCAAACATCAAAGAATAAGGAAGAGGCAAAAGCAATGCTTCACATGATTTATTGGATGATAACTGATGGACAGGAATTTTCAAAGAGTTTACTATATCCTCCACTACCTGACAATGTTGTAGAGTTGAGCAAAAAAGGTTTGTCAAGAGTAACATATGACGGAGATATTCTTTGGAAATATGATGGTCCTGTAAAAACCACAGAAACTAAAACAGAAACCAAAACAACCGATTATGAAATTCCAGACTGGATTCGAAACAATGCAAAATGGTGGGCAGATGGCTTGATCACTGATCAAGACTATATCAAAGGACTACAATATCTAATATCTCAAGGTATTCTCAAAGTCTAAACTTTTTTTCTTTTTATTTTTTAATGAATCTTAATTATGTATTTTTATTTTAGATTTTAAAATTTAATTTTTATTTTTTTAAATATTTTAAATTTAATATTTTGAAACCCTTTTTTTTAAAAATACACATTTGTTCTATATAG
>JABFSW010000056.1 GCA_013140415.1 Nitrosarchaeum sp. | reverse complement strand
GTATTACTTATCCTTTTATTCTCATTTATAATTACAAATTTTATGAAAGTTGCAGTTGTACAATTTAAGGCTTCTACTGATAAAGAAATTAATCTAAAAAAAATTATCAACTATATTATAAAAGCAGCAGAAAAAAAAGCAACACTCGTTGCATTTCCAGAATTTATGATGTTCTATACAAATTCATCGCAAACATCAAGACAACTTGCAAACCTAGCTGAAACAATTAATGGAAACTTTGTAAATACTATTGCAAAGACAGCCAAAGAAAATCACATCCAAGTTGTAGGCTCATTTTATGAAAAAAGTACAAAAAAAAATCGAGTACATGACACTTCATTTGTCATTGATAAATCAGGCAAAGTCATCTCAACATATAGAAAAATTCATCTCTATGATGCTTTAGGATTCAGAGAATCAAATAAAATGGTACGAGGATCAAAGATTGCAAAACCTGTAAAAACTTCAATTGGAAAAATAGGAATGATGATTTGTTATGATTTGAGATTTCCAGAGATGTCAAGATCATTAGCTGCTGCAGGTTCTGAAGTTTTGATTGCACCATCGGCATGGGTAAAAGGTAACATGAAAGAAGAACATTGGATAACACTTAACAAAACACGAGCAATTGAAAATGGTTGCTATGTGATAGCACCAGATCAAGTGGGAAATATCTACTGTGGAAGAAGTATTGTAGTTGATCCTTATGGAAAAATTTTACTTGACATGAAAAAGAAACAAGGAATCGGATATGTTAATATTGAATTAAAAAATGTAAAACAAATTCGTAAAGTTTTACCATTGCTAAAAAATCGACGAACTGATATCTATCCTACTTTGAAAGCTTAGATTTTCTACTGTCACAATTAAAATTGGAACACTGTTTTATCCATTTCTGCTTTCTTGAATAACGAAAAATTACCATTGGCCATTTGCATACATCACATGACACCTTTATTGCTCTAAGTTTTGCTTTTTGTAAAAGTGGTGATGATGCCTTACATCCTCCATAAAAATTTGAACATCCCATGAATCTCTTTCTAGTAGTTCTAGATCTGATTACCATCAACTGACCTAATCTACATTCTGGACATTCTACTAGTCCATTTTTTGGAGAATTTGTCCCAAGAATCATATATTTTCTCTCTTTTGATGACCAAGACAGATATCCATTAACGTCCAAATACTGTATGATCTCTTTTTTGAAAATATCTGTTTTTGACTTTGTAGCTTTTACAACATGTCTTGTTACTTGTATAATTTGAAGGTCTGTTTTCTTTGAGGGCATTTTTCGTAATGAATTTACTAAAACAATTTTTATAGGGAATCTGGTCAGCGACATTAGTGGAAAAGGTCTGCGTTCTTGGTGCTGGTAGCACAAAATATGGAAAATTAGCTGATAGTATAGCCGACATTACTACTCAGGCATCAGTAGCTGCCATAGAAAGTGCAGGAATTGATCCTAAAGATATCAAAGCAGGATACATTTCAAATGTTTTTGGAGTTGCTGACAAACAGGTACATCTTGGACCTGTCTTGATGAGCAACCTGGGAATTTCAGATAAACCATCATTATCAATAGAGTCAGCTTGTGGAAGTGGTTCCGTAGCATTTAGAGAAGCATTTGCAAATGTTGCAGCCGGTTTTTATGATTGTCTTGTAGTGACAGGAGTTGAAAAAGTAACTCATACTGGAACCGAATGGACAACAACTTACTTTTCATATTGCTCAGATTTCTTCTATGAAGGACAAGCTGGTGCATCATTTCCGGGACTATTTGCATCAATGGCAAGAGCATATTTAACAGAATTTAATGCAACAGAAGAAGACTTTGCTAGAGTTGCAGTAAAGAACCACGACAATGGATTTTTAAATCCAAAAGCTCATTTACAAAAAAGGATCACAATTGATGATGTAATGAATTCTGCAGTTGTTGCAAGTCCACTAAAACTTTATGATTGTTGTCCTTTCTCTGATGGTGCAAGTTCTATAATTCTTTGCTCTGAAAAATTTGCAAAAGAAAATGGTAATGACTACATTGAAGTTATTGGTTCTGGCAGAGGTGGTTCACCTGCTGCATTACAAGGTCGCGAACATTTGACTACAATTCCAAGTACAAAGATTGCAGCTGAGGGTGCTTACAAAATGGCAGGAATCACTGCAAAAGATATTGATTTTGCAGAAGTCCATGATTGTTTTACAATTGCAGAAATTGTTGATACTGAAGATTTAGGATTCTTTGAAAAAGGAAAAGGAGTTCAAGCTGTTCGTGAAGGCAGAACAAAATTAAATTCAGATATTTCAATTAATCCTTCAGGTGGTCTCAAGTCAAAAGGACATCCAATTGGAGCTACAGGTGTTGGACAAGTAGTAGAAGTATTTGATCAACTAACTGGTAGAGCTGGAGCACGAACTGTCAAAAATGCAAAAATTGGCTTAACTCATAACTTTGGTGCAACTGGAGCTAGTTGCGCTGTTCACATATTCCAAAGTGTATAAAATGTCTGTAAAAGAACAACTTATTGAAAAAGCAAAAGAAGGTAAAGTCCTTACTCACAAATGCACACAGTGCGGTCATCTGCATCTCTCTAATGTTTACTACTGCCAAAATTGCGGTAGCAAGGGGTTCCAAGATGAGATTTTGGATGGCACAGGTTCAGTAGCCACCTATACTATAATCACAGTTCCGCCAGCAGGCTTTGAAAAATATACACCATATGCATTTGTTGTATTACAGCTTGATAAGACTAATCTACGGATTTCTGGATTTATGGCAGGAATAGCGACTCCTAAAGATCTTCCAGTTGGAACTAGAGCAAAAATCACTGGTTTTGATGAACGTGGTATTATCATCGAAAAACAGTAAAATTATTTGTTTGAA
>JABFSW010000184.1 GCA_013140415.1 Nitrosarchaeum sp. | reverse complement strand
ATATTAAACTCTAGCCCTTTGAAATTTAGCCAAATCTGACTTTGTCATTACATTTTGATATTGTCGTATTCTTTCAGCAATTAATCTGTATAATGATCTAAATTGGTCTTTGGTTTTGTCTGATAAGAAATCCGTCTCTTCTAAGGTGATTTTTTCACAAATATACCGAGTAATTTCTTCATTATCGAATTGACCCCAATCATTATCTCTATGATCTTCCCAAATCTTTCTCAAATTGTCTAAAACTCCTTTCTTTTCCTTCAAAGTGACCTCTCTAGATGTGAGATTTGAATAGCCTTCTTTTCTTAATCTAATCTCATATGTTTGATTAACTGCATGAAGGTAATCTTCTAGAACAATATAGTCCTCAATTGATTCTAAATTCTTTCCATCTCTCTCAAAAAATATTGTCTGAATTGGTGAGAATTCATTTGATACTAACTGAGCTGAAATTTGTTTAGATTCATCTGAATTGTCTAATAAAATAAATGTTTTATATCCATGATTTCTGTAAAAAATCGCTAGAGGTAATACAGAATTTTTATTGTATGCTGCTACAACATTTAGTGGGTTCATTGAAATATTTGGATCCTGTAAAAATTTATCAAAAGCATTTAGATACATTGCATCTGACATTGTTTCTACAATAATCACTGGTCTAGAATTAGTTCCAACTTCTCTATCCACAATCGACTCAACTAATCCTCTTGATAAACCGTATAGTATCGGTGTCAGTGTTTTATCATCTGCATTCCAGTAATCATAAAAAATTTTACTTAGATGTTTTCTTTTATCTAATTCTACTACTAGTAGGTTTCCAGGCGTATAATCAAAAATCATGAATGGTGAATGAGTAGCATACAAAACCTGATTTGAACCTGCCAAACTCTTCAATAAATCTGAAATTCCTCTTTGCTGTGTAGGGTGAAGATTTCTTGCAGGTTCATCCAGAAGTAATATTGCTTCTTTTAATTCGGCTCTTTGTGTTTCTGCTGCAAAGTTTACAATAAAAGAAAACGTCCATTTGAAACCCTCAGCTCTTCTATTTAGCAAGCCTGTATTGGTTACTGTTCCATCACGATGTACATCAGAAATTACAACACTCATGATGTTTCCTGGATTGTATCTCAAATCAACATGGATTGGATCTCCTTTCCATGCAGGATTTAATTTCTTAGTTAGTCTGTTACTTGCAGTATTGAGTATTTTGATGCATTTTGATGGAGTTCCTTTAACTTCATCTAATACTTTAATGTCTAATTCTGCTAAATAGAAAAGATTTCTTACCGTTTCAGCCTTGTCGAATTCTTCAACAAATTCTATCGAGCTCACTTGTTCTCCTTTTTCCTCTCGAAGATATTCATTTAGATTGATGTTGCCGTAGATTTTTTTGTAATCTGAAAAATATACAAAACGAGGGTGTAATTCTGCTGCAATAAAATTCTCTAAAGCTGATTTTTCACTCTCTCCACTAAGAAGTTTAGAGAACTGATTTTCAGGACTTTCATAGATTTTTTCCCACTCTTCGATAACTTTCGGCTCTTGTACGGCTATTACGTGAAATTGATTACTAAATTCAGCCATTCCACTATCAAACGCTTCCTGATTTTTTGGGGAAGAGCCTTCAAACAATTTTGTATCTATTTGAATTCTAAGATGATTTGGTATGGTATCTAAAAAACTCAATATTTGATTTGAAAAATTCTCCCAAGAGTTTAGATCTCTATTTTGCTCTTCGCTAATTTGAATATCTTCAAATTCATATTGCACTTTTGGTTTTTTATTAGTTCTAAATAATTTTATTTTCCTTATTTCAGGTAAACCTGGAAATGATTGTTTGAGTAATCTAATTTCATCTGAATTTAATTCAAATTCTCCTTCAGCTAGTTTGATTTCTCCTTTGAGTTCTTCTGATAATTCATCACAAAGATCTAATTCTGAAACTCTTTCATCTCTATTCAATAAAGTCAGTGCTTGTAGAATTGTTGTTTTCCCACTTTCATTTCTTCCAACAAAAGCTGCTAAATCTCCTACTGTAATTTCACCAGAATCATGAATGCAACGATATGCTCTAACTCTAAATTTTCTAAGTCGCATCTAGCAATATTTAATTGGCTCCGATTTAACTCATTCGTCAAATTCATCATAAGTATTGAAATTTTGCTAAATAGATATAAGGGAATTGCAGGTGAAAAAACGAAATGGCAACTAGATTGGTATATGTTGTATTTATTTTGCCTATTGTACTTTCAATTGCTTTTGGTTCTGTAGTTATGGCAGATGTTCTTCAATCCTCTGACCGGGAGCTGAACATGTGGCGTGTTGGTCCAGCAAATGCCCTGACTCATGATAAATCCATTCAGATAATTGGATTGGAAAAACAATATCTTGTTTCTACTCCAATTGAAATACAAGTAAATATTGATGATCTCTTTTTTGATTGCGGCGATCTTTATGTCACAATTTACTCTGGAAAAAATACTGTAATTACACAAAGCGGATTTTTCAAACAATGTTTTGATGAAAATAATGCCCTCTTGCCTATAGGTGATGAGTTTTCTGAAATAATAGATACATCTGGTCAATATGAGTTAGTCGTGAAAATGAACGATCAGAATCAAAAGAGTAGTATAACCGCAAGTGGAAAATTTACTATTAAATAGGAATGAAATCATGTATGGTTAGGAGTTATATTAAAAATTAAGGTGATTTGATGACAAAGAACAAAGATAAACTATCTGTAGATACAGCAAAAAAAGTACCTTCTAAAGAAAAGAAATCAGCAAAAGAAGTACCTTCTAAAGAAAAGAAATCAGCAAAAGAAGTACCTTCTAAAGAAAAGAAATCAGCAAAAGAAGTACCTTCTAAAGAAAAGAAATCAGCAAAAAAAA
>JABFSW010000194.1 GCA_013140415.1 Nitrosarchaeum sp. | reverse complement strand
TCAAGTGCTCTATTTTCAGCATGTTCAATACTTGCATTTGTTTTGTTTACGCCTAGACTGATATTGATTATATCTGCCCCATCTTCAATTGATTTGTCTATTGCTTTTATGATCAAGTCTGATGATACTGCTTCACCATTCTCTGAAACCTTGTATGCTAAAATTTTTGCTTTTGGAGCTACTCCTACTAATTGCCCATCAGCGGCAATTATTCCAGCAACTTGTGTTCCATGTCCATTTGTATCAAGTGGAGGCTCACCTTCATTAATGAAATTGTATCCTCCAATCACCTTTCCATCTGGTCCCCATCCAAAAAGATCTGGATGGTTAAAATCTACACCTGTATCAATTACTGCAATTTTGATTCCATTCCCATCAGTTCCCTCAAGTCTTGGAATGTCTCCTCCAACAAACGGGACACTTCTATTAAGATAAGTGTGAGAAATATCATTTGATTCATAGAACTGCAAACTAATCAAAGATGCTAAAATAGTTACAATACATGCAAAAACTATCAATAGTTTCATGTTTTTACGATATTTTTAGCAAGTAAAAACCAATTGGCTAGTAAAGCAATAAATGGAATAAATGTTGAACCATCTACATGGGAAAATATACACTTCCGAAAATACCATATGCTTATGATGCATTAGAACCTCACATTGATGCAAAAACAATGGAGATTCATCATACAAAACATCACCAAACATACACAGACAAACTTAATGCAGCACTAGAAAGTTGTCCAACAGAAATACAGAATAAAGACATCTTGGACATTTTGTCTAACATTAATCAAGTACCAGAAGGACAAAGAGGCGCCATTAATTTCAATGGTGGTGGATATGATAATCATCAGCTATTTTGGAACAACATGAAACCAAATGGAGGCGGAGAACCTGGAGGATCAATTGCAGATGCAATCAAAAATTCCTTTGGAAGCTTTTCTGACTTTAAGGAAAAATTCTCATCCACTTCTGCAGTAATTCAAGGCAGTGGTTGGGGATGGTTGGTATACAATCCTTCCTCTAAGAAAGTTGAGTACAAATCTATGCCAAACCAAACTAGTCCAAGAACTGAAGGATTAGTACCATTGCTTGGCTGTGATGTTTGGGAACATGCATACTATCTGAAATATCAAAACAAAAGACCTGACTATATTGCATCTTGGTGGAATGTAGTTAATTGGGACGAAGTAGAAAACAGATTCTCCAAAGCAAAATAAAGTTCTAATCTTTATTTTTTTTTATTATTCCATGAATGAATTTATAACCATCTCAAGGTGGTTTGTTGTAAATGAGTGAAGAGCAGGCACAACAATTAATGCAACAAATGCAAATGCTTGAAACCTACTTTACTGATTTGTCGCAACGTGAAGGAACTCTTCTCAGTGTTCTGAGAGAAGCTATATCTGCAATTGAATCGATAAAATCACTTCGTCAGAAACCTAATTCTGATACTTTGGTACCAATTGGAATGGGCACTTATGTACAAACAAAAATTTTATCTGATGACAAAATTGTTTTGAATATAGGTGCAGGAATTGCTGTGGAAAAAACATATGATTCTACTATAAATTATCTTGAGGCACGAATTAAGGAAATTGAAGTCGCATTGCAAGATACTTCTGCCAAAAAACAAGAAGTGGTTGCAAGACTGGAACACGGTAAAGAACAAATGAATCAACTCATGCAAGAGACATCTCAAGATATTTCAGGATAAAATAATGTTTGATAACCTTCGTAATGCATTTTCAAATGCAGCGAAAAGTCTTGGTGAAAAAGAATTAAATGAAAAAGACATCGAAGAAATTCTTTTTGAGTTGGAACTATCTCTTCTTGAATCTGATGTAGCTAGCGAAGTGATCGATTCCATCAAAACAGACTTGAAAAATCATCTAATTGGTTCTAAAGTAGCTAAAAATGAAATTGAAAAATTTGTTAAAGATAGCTTGATTTCTAGTATTTCATCATTGTTTGATGCTGCAGGTACTGTTGATCTCTTTGAAAAAATTAATGAAAAAAAGAAAACAGGTAATCCTTTTCTCATACTCTTTGTAGGAATTAACGGAACTGGAAAAACTACTTCTCTTGCTAAAGTAGCTCATATGTTACAACAAGCAAAATACTCCATAGTGGTAGCAGCTGCTGATACATTTAGAGCAGGAGCAATAGAGCAATTACGTGAACACACAAATCGTCTGAATCTGAAATTAGTTGCTCAAAACTATAATTCTGATCCTGCTGCTGTAGCGAGAGATGCAGTTCTTTATGCAAAATCACACAAAATGGATTGTGTACTAATTGATACTGCAGGTAGAATGCAAACCAGTAAAAACCTGATGGAACAAATTGCTAAAATCACCAAAGTAGTAAATCCTGATTTTAAGATTTTTGTTGGTGATTCTTTAGCTGGAAATGATACTGTAAACCAAGCACGTGAATTTTTTGAACACGTAAAATTCAATGGTTCAATTCTAACAAAAAGTGATGCAGATGCACGTGGTGGGGCTGCACTATCTATTGTGAAAATTACATCTACTCCTGTGCTTTATCTTGGTGTTGGACAAGAATATGCAGATCTAAAACCTTTTGATAAAGAAATTTTTCTAGAAACTGTGTTTGGTTCATTATCCGGAGTAGATATTAAAAAAATTTCTTCTAAACCAGAACCAACACCAGAACCAACACCAGAACCAACACCAGAACCAACACCAGAACCAACACCAGAACCAACACCAGAACCAAAAACTGATTCTTCCGTAAGTGATCCTTTTGCAGGAATTACAGATGTTGATATTTTCAATTATTCAGAATTATATTATATTCCTCCACCAGAAAATGATGACGAAGCAATTCAACTTGGTACAAAAATTCGTGATTGGATTAAACAG
>JABFSW010000014.1 GCA_013140415.1 Nitrosarchaeum sp. | reverse complement strand
GTGTGATAAATGCATATAGTAGAACATTGACAGGAATAGTAAGACCTAATGTAAAACCTATGCTAAAATCAGAGCAAATCAAAAATGAATTTTTCATAATATCCACATTATTAACATTAAGAAGAGATACCGTTAGTGCAATTGGTAAATTAGATTATGTATTACTACAACACCAAAAAGTATCTATTGTAATTTTCCAAAAAGATGACATGGCATACTATATCTCAATTAATAGAACAGAAAAAGATATAGATAAAATAATTGCGTCTATTAAAAAAATACTCTAAGCTGGAGTAAATCCGTGATATCCACTTGTCTGTTCTGCTTTATCATCAAAGGTTGGCTCAAATAACGAAATTAAATAATCATCAGGATCTAAAATGACTGCATTTTTTCCTGCATCTCTATCTACAATGTCACGGTGAATTTTTACACCTTTAGATTTTAATTCCTCAACTGCAGATGTAACATCTCCTACCAAAAATCCTATAGTAATTCCATTTTCAATAGAACTACCTATGTGTTGAGCAGTTAACGATGCCGGATGTAAACTCAATAAAGCCCCTGAAGTTCCCAAATCCACCCATGATCTTCTTTGCATTTTTATTGGAAGTCCGATAATTTCATGATAAAATTTTATGGATTTATCGAGATCTTTAACTGCTAAAATAACATTTCCGACTTTTTTGATATTCATAAACAGTATACTCCAAAGTATGTTAAATTCTTTGTCATTGGGCTTCTATTTTTATTGGACTTCTACCATAGTTTCAGTTCTTTCTACGCCATTAATTTTTTGAATTTGATTAGTAACCTCTTTGATTTTTCCTAGGTTTTCCACCTCAATAATAGCTACAGCATCAAATTGTCCACTTGTGGGAAATGAGTCATAAACTGAATTGACCTTGCGTAGTCTTGCAGCAATTAATTTTTTAGGTGATTTTACCAATACTATTGCTCTTACCATCCCATGTTTACCTCAACTTCAATTAATGTTTCAGTTGTTACAATTTCTCGAATTTTTTTAAAATCTATTACTGTGTTATTGATCTCATCAATATTACCATGTAATACTGCAGTAATGTCTGCACGCCCAGTAACTATCATCACATCTTTTACTATTTTACGTTTTTTCTTTATAATCTCAACTACTATGTCTACTTTACCTGCTTTCACAGTAATCAGACACAATGCTTTCATATTTTATGTGTAATGTTGGATCGAATAAAGATTGCTTTAGTCATATGCATCTTGAGATCTAGACTCTTCAAGATATGCTCTTCTTTCTTCATTTACTTTTTCTTGATCAACTGTAATATCATCATCTACTATTACAATACCCATATCCTCACTTTGTTCTTCTTTTAATTTTTTTACCTTTAATTTTGTTGCTTTTGCCTTTGATGTGGTTACTTTTACCTTTGATTTTGTTGCTTTTGCCTTTGATGTGGTTACTTTTACCTTTGATTTTGTTGCTTTTGCCTTTGATTTTGTTTTCTTTACTACCTTTTTTTCAGCCATTAATGTCGAAAACCAAGAGGTGACCCTGTTTTTAAATATTATGCAGAATAACTTTTAAAAAAAGTAGAATCTAATACCGCATGTTTTGATAATTTATACATGTTAAATTAAGAGCAGAATATTGTCGGATATAGGACATTTTTGAAAATTAATTCAATCAAACAAATTCTATCAATTCATAAATTTTGGAGGAATTTTCTCATGACCATTATGAATTACATTATCAAGATAGAAAATACAGTGATGCTGATCACTAAAATCAAAAAACTTCATGATGTTAAACGAGTAAATTTATCCTATAGAACTAGGTTAGAGGTATACAGGTTTCTAACGTGTTAAAATTATTTTTAAATTGAATATCTTAAAAAGTAAAAGATGCCAGCGGGGGGATTTGAACGCCCGACGGCCCGGTCTTCAGCCGAGTGCTCTCCCAGGCTGAGCTACGCTGGCACAACAATTTTGCTTTGACTTGAGGAATTAAAAGTTGTCTTTATTATCCAACGTATCAAAAATAGGGGAGATTACGAACCAATTCATATTTTGCAATTACATGGAAAATACACAAAAATTCATTTCAACATTTTTTACAATGAAAATTTAATCATGAATTTTTCTTTCCATCAATTGTCGTCTCTGCCATATGTTCAGTTTTTTCGTGTTTTCATCAAATAATTCTCACTTATTTTTAGACTTTCCAAATTATATCTTTTTGTCCACTTCTTTTATTTAATACACGTCCTAAAACAAAAAAAAGATCAGATAAGCGATTAACATATTTAATGCAGTCATTATTGATTTTTTCTTGCTCACTGAGTAATACAAGACATGTCTCAGCTCTTCGGATGACTGTTCTAACATAATGAAGTTGAGATGCAACAATGTTGCCCCCAGGCAAGATAAAATTAGTGAGAGGTGGTAACTCTTTCTCATAATTGTCAATGTTTTTTTCTAAATTATTTATCATGTCTGTTGTAACTCTATTTTTTTGGTCGTTCAAGTTTGGATTTGAAAGATCAGCACCAACTACAAACAATTCATTTTGAATTAAATTTAATAATGTAGAAATGTCTTTGTCTAATTTATGAGACAACGCAATTCCTAATCCCGCATTTGCTTCATCAATTATACCATACGCAATTATTCTTGGATGTGATTTTGAGACCCTAGAATTACCTTGTAATCCTGTAGTTCCATCATCTCCTGTCTTTGTGTAGATTTTCAATATTGTATAAAAAATACCTTAACTATTATGTTGTTCGAATTATTTATTACCATTCACTTACAAATGTAATTTATGTCTAAAGATATTTTCCCATATTGTAATTCAAAATTTGAAAATAATCACAAATTAACTAAACAGAATGATATTCTTT
>JABFSW010000204.1 GCA_013140415.1 Nitrosarchaeum sp. | reverse complement strand
GAGGTTTTGTTTCCTGATACTAAAGAAGTTGAAGATATGGTCAGAGAAAAAGGAATGAATCTTTTCTATGAGAGTGTGGAAAATAGAAAATTATGTTGTGAAATCCGTAAAGTACATCCAATTAATAGAATGTTATCTACACTAGATGGCTGGATTACTGGATTAAGACGTGATCAGACCGAAGTAAGAAAGGATGTCTGTATTTTCCAAATAGATCATGGACATGGTGAAATTTTGAAAATTAATCCAATAATAGATTGGACTTGGGATCAAATTCAAGATTATATCAAGAAAAATAATTTACCATACAATAGTCTTCTTGACAAGGGCTATCCAAGTATTGGATGTGAGCCATGTACTAGAGCAATTAAACCTGGAGAAGACTTGAGAGCAGGACGTTGGTGGTGGGAACAAGGAGGAAACAAAGAGTGTGGCCTTCATATAGACCATAAATAGGGAATTTAGCATGTCTGATAATTCAGTCAAGCCACATGGAGGAAAACTGGTAAATAGAATTACCAAAACTGATCCGTCCGGATTATATTCTATATCTATCTCTGAAGACCTTGCAAATGATGTTGAAAACATTGCAGATGGAATTTTTAGTCCTCTAGAGGGATTCTTGGGAAAAAAAGACTATGAAAATGTCATATCAAAAGGTAGACTAGCAAATGGTTTGGCTTGGACAATTCCTATAGTACTTGATGTAGATGAATCTACAGCTGCAAAAATGAAAAAAGCCGGCAAAGTATTGCTGCAGAATCATCAGGGATTAGGCATTGCAATCTTGCATGTAAAGGAGACATTTACCTTTGATAAAGAAAAGACTGTAAAGGGAGTATACGGAACAACTGATTCTTCACATCCTGGTGTTGCAAAGACAATGTCTATGCAAGACTATCTAGTTGGTGGCAAAATTGATTACATTGCTAGACCTGAAGAGACTGAAATTAGAAAATACAGATTAACTCCTTTGCAAACACGGGAGGCATTTGCTAAGGCAGGATGGAAGACAATCGTGGCTTTTCAGACAAGAAATCCCCCACACGTAGCACATGAGATGCTTCAAAAAACATCTATCACAACAAGAGATGGAGTATTTGTCAATCCAGTAATTGGCAAGAAAAAGTCTGGTGATTTTGTAGACGAAGTAATTGTAAAATGCTATGAAGTTATGATTGAGCATTATTATCCAGAAAATAGATGCAAGCTTGGAACTTTGCATACAGAGATGAAGTATGCTGGACCAAAAGAAGCAATACACCATGCAATTATGAGACAAAACTATGGATGCTCACATATCATTATTGGTAGAGATCATGCAGGAGTTGGAACATTTTATGATCCATTTGCAGCACAAAAAATCTTTGATGACTATCCAGAATTAGAAATATCTCCAGTATTTTTTCCAGCATTTTTCTATTGTAGAAAATGTCTAACATACACAAATCCAAAGGCATGTCCACATGATGATGATGCAAAAGAGCAAATTAGTGGAACCAAGCTCAGACAAATGATTGATGATGGTAAATTTCCTTCTGAATTTATCTTAAGACCCGAAGTCTCAAAGGTAATTCTAGATTATCCTCACCCATTTGTTGATTAGGTATTTATTCACTCAAACTAGATTTAGCTCGTGAAGTATCTACTTGCATTGATTTTATTTTCTGTATTTGTCATATCACCTGTTTTTGCAGAAGAATCAAAGAATCCAACATTAATTATTGATACAATAGAGATTCCATCATACGAATTTAATAAAATTCTTCGAGACGCAATTATTATTCCAATGCAAAGAACACACGGCATAAGCTGGCAAGTTACCATTGATAACAATCTTGTATATGCAAACCCTGATGGAAATGCAGTTTTGAGAATCTATGACAAAGATAATCCTGAGAAATTAGTTGAAATAGGTATGGGCTCACAACCAAATGAAAAATTCTGGCTTGCAGTACAGACTCCTAAAGAGGGATACGTTGTTGTGCATAGTGACTTGGAACGAGGATGGTCTCCTTCATCTAAAACAATTGTATCATATACTGAACGAGCAGGATTAACAGTTAACAACGGTGCAAGAATAGTAGTATCAAATCTTGATATCGGCATATTTGCAATTAATTCCTATTCTGTCTCCGGAATGGAAAGCCCTACTGATCCACCTGCAGTAAATTCTGGAAGTATGATTCTAGAATTTATTTCAGGAGATCCTGCAAAGAATCCATTTGCATTATTTCCATTTTATGTAGCTGCAGGAGTTGGAACACTGGTAGGCGTTTTATATCTGACTAAGAAGCGTTCTTAGTTTTATAATATTTGCAATCTCTTTTGATTTTACACACACTACACATTGGTGATATTGGCTTGCAAATATTTTGACCATACATTACAAAAGTATCATTAATTTCAATCCAGTATTTTTTTGGAATCTTTTTCATTAGTTCCTGTTCTGTTTCTTCAGGAGTTTTTGTATCTACTAATCCCAATCTATTTGAGATTCTATGAACATGAATATCTACTGGAATAGCTGGTTTGTCAAATGCATAAACTAATACACAGTTTGCAGTCTTTCTTCCAACTCCTGGCAGTTCTATTAATTTTTCTAAACTATCTGGAACTTTTCCTTTGTACTTGGAATTAATAATTTTAGCAACCTCGATTATTCTTTTTGATTTTACATGATAGAAACCAATTGACCTTATAATTTTCTCAACATCTTTTGTTTTGGCATTGGCAAGTTCCTTTACGTTTTTATATTTTGAAAATAATGCTTTGACTGCTTTTGTTGTAGTCTCATCTTTTGTTCTTGCTGAAAGTATTGTTCCAATTAAAATACTAAATGATCCAGTCTCTGCTTCGTGCAGCTCTCTTAATGCAGTCATTCTTGGAGGCTTTACGGAAATCATAGTATCCATCATTCCACGAAGAATCTTTTGCATCTCTGTATGGAATTTTACGTACAAGTATTATATCTGTAATAGTCAAACTAGTACTGTTGGAGTTAACAAAAGAAGAAGAATCTGCACTAAAAGGCGAGCAAGGCGAAATTATGCAGATGGCATACAGAATTTTGGTTGCAACAGGTGAGGCAACAGACGCAGAGAAACTAATTCCTATTGAATGGGCACATCTTTCTGGTGTAAACTATAATACAATTGGAGATGCAGGCGAGGAATTCTTGTCTGGTATTAGTAAAAATGCTAGAGTCAAAGTCAAAACTACTCTTAATCCAATGGGCTTTGACATTGATAATGTATTAAATTATGGCCTAGATGATAATTTTATTTCAAAACAACTCTCCATTAGAAAATCATATGAAACAATGGGAGTAAATCCATCATTTTCCTGTATCCCATACGAAATTTTTGACATCCCAAAAGAAGGAACACAAGTATCTTTTGCAGAAAGCAATGCCGCAATTCACGCAAATTCATTTGATAATCTAAAAACTAACAAAGAGAGCTCATTTAGCGCACTTGCAAGTGCAATCACTGGAAAAAGTCCATACTCTTCACTAAGAAAAGAAGATTCTCCAAACCTAACAATTAGAATGAAGATAGATAATCCAAATGAGCTAACATATGGAATGCTTGGATTTTTTGCAGGCAAAGTTGGAAACAACTCTGTAAATATATCAGGTGTCGGAGAAATGGACAGACGTAGCTGCAAAGCACTGTGTGGTGGAATGGGAACTTCGGGCACATGTGCCAAATTTCTTTTTGGCAATGGAGATCCTGGTTGTGAAAAAGTGGATTTTGATAAAAAAGAGATGAATGACATTCATGATGAATTAAACACTGCAGAAAAAGGTGATCTAATCACACTTGGTAGCCCACAGTTGGGTCTAGAAGAAATCTCTGATCTTACCAGTAAACTAAAGGGCCGTTCCTTTAAAAAAAGATGCATGATATTTTGTCCTAGAATAGTAAAGGAGCAAGCAAGAAAAATTGGCTACACTAATGAGCTGGAACGAGCCGGATGTGAGATCCTTGCTGATTGCTGTACATGTCTTACACCTTTGATCAATAAAGATAATGTTGATTCAGTAACTACAAACAGCATCAAAGGAGCATACTATTTGAAAAATTCCAACGGCGTAGATGTCAATCTAAAATCACTTTCTCAAATAATTGAAGATGAGACAAGATGAAAATTCTAGTTCAAGGAAAAACACAAGGAATAATCCTAAAATCACAACATCCAATTAATTTTCTAGGTACGGTTGATAAAAAAACCGGAATAATTAGCGACAAAAATCATGAGCTCTTTGACAAATCCATCAAAAATAGCATTCTGGTATTCCCAAACGGTGTTGGAAGCAGTGTAGGTGCATACACTATCTACTCTATCAAATCTAATAATGCTGCACCCCTTGCAATGATTTGTCAAAAAGCAGATCTTACTGTTGCAACGGGATGTGCTCTAGCCAACATTCCGCTTGTAATAGTAACTGATGAGAAATTTTCATCCCTTCAAACTGGACAAAAAATTTCATTAGATACTGAATCTCCTAGTCCTATAACATTTCTCTAGTAACTATTCCATTTGGTTTTTCTTCTTTGAAAACTATTCCTTCAAATTTTTGAATCTCTGTATCTGGATTTTTCCAATAATTTTTTGGCAATCCAGCTTTTTCACATGTATATTCTAGAAATTCTTCTTCATTCCATCCATATTCAATTGGAACTTGTGGCAAAAGCAAACCAGAATAAAATCCATGTTTTACAATCAATCCATCTCTTCCTACTTTGATATTTGATAAATATTCCTCAGGTTTATTCACGACAATTTTCTTGGGTGGTGTAAGTACGGTTACTTCAAATGTAATTGAATCCAGTTCTTTATGTTTCACGGGAGAAAATCTTGGGTCTTTTGTTGCAGCTGAAATTGCTGCATCTTCTAATGCATTAAACAATAATTTATCTGGTAATGGATATCCAATACAGCCTCTTAATCCTAGAGTACTATTCAAAGTTACAAATACGCCTGATTTAAAAGAAAAATCATTTTTAAATTCTTCTTCTAGTTTAGGCTTTGTGCCATTTTTTAGATATTCAGTAACTATCATCCTTGCAGTCTTTACAAGAATATGACCATCATCTTCTGATAGATTGTTGTAATCTTTCATTTACTTTGCAATATTTCTCAACACATCAACAAAAAACATTTGTCTCATTTTCTGTTTTAAGAGGCATCTCCTACACCCACTTCTGTAATCTGACTTGCTCCTGCCGGAAGAGCACGAACAAAATCATCTATGTTTATTTTCTTTGCAATCTCTTCTTCTAGTTTTAAAAATTCCAGTCTAATTTTTTTTGCACTGTCTACCATTTCTGATCCATGTGGCTCAATTATGGCATAACAAATAGAATTTTTTTTAATAGGTTCAGGAGGACCACACGTCACAACATAGTCATCTCCCTGTGGCATTATTCCAACAGCCAATTTGAGAGTAGATATCTTGACAAAATTTCGTTGTCCTTCTATGCTAAATGATCCTTTTGGAAGAAATTGTCCGGTTGGGGCTGATTTTTTGACTTGTTCTGGTTCTACCCAAAATGCGCTAACACCATACATACCTTCTCTCCATGCTCTGCTGAAACAAACAGTTGCATGAGCAACTTCATTCAAACTAGCTGTAGGTGGATTTTCTGTATCCTTTAGAATGAAAAAGGGGGAGCCAAAAATATCACCATGAAATATCTTGTCATTTTTTCCTAAATGTTTTCTTACTACAGCAGAATTTGAAGGAGCATCTCTACCACCTATTGCAAGAATTCCATCTGATGTGAAAAACCATCTATATCTTTCATACCAATTCTTTTTTCTAATTTCTGTAAATGAAACTAAATCTTTTTCTGTTTCAGCTTTATTTTGTAACTTTACTAATTTTTTCTGCGTGTTAATCTTAATTTGCTCAATTGACTTTATTGCACCTGATTTTCGTTTTGCTTCATTAAATAATATTGATGCAATTGATTGCAGTGAAGACTGGGAGTTTATCTTTATTTTTTCATCATCAACTATGATAAGTGTAATTCCCTTCTCTTTAGTCAATTTAGAATTATGAGTTGCCAAAATTTCCTGAGTCCTTGAATCTTCAATAGATGTGATACCTTTTGAGATCATCTCAAAAAGTGAATTTGCAACATTAGTTATGTGATTTGATTTTTCCTTTACTGTCTCTATTGCCTTTTCTTGCTCTGCTAGCTGATTTTCAAGTTCTTTTATCTTCTTATCAGAGCCACCTGTTTGGATTGATTTGCCTACCTCTACAAGATTTTCTGTAAAAACGGTATCCAAACCTTCGATGAAGCTATTTACAACAGTACATTTGTCATCTATTTTTCCTAGTCTGATAGGAATAATTTCTGTTTTTTCATTTCTAATAATTACTGGTTCATGTTTGCCTGTAATGACATTTGTAACAATAGTTTTTGTCGTATCATAGAGTTTCTTTATCTGCTCAGATGTGAGATTATTTCCTGTACACTTTGTATCTATATCAGATATTTCAAATATGCCTTCGACATATTTTTTTGGCAACCCCAATGTTCGTCCAAGCCATTTTGCTGCAGCCAAATCCGATGTCTTTAGTTCTTCAAAGTCTGACTCTGTTACCTTGATTACATCTAAACCATTCAGAGGTGGTGGCGTATACACTAAACCCACGCCAAGCTTCCTGTGTCTTACATCAATAGAATGCTGTAATGCTAAAATCTTCATCTCATTATTGCAAAGCAAAATATTTCCTTCGCCAAAAAATTCACCAACAAGTACAAACTCTTTATCAAATCCAGCAAAAGTAAAGTATGCAATTCTTTCTGATGCGATCTGCTCTATTTTTTTTAGTTTTAATCGTAACAGATCACTTCGTAATCTTTTTAGTAATCTGTTTGGTTCCATTTGCTCAATTTTTACAGATGTTAACCAGACACCAGATGTAGATATCATCATAAAGATATCTGGCTTTTCAGTATGATGAAGTTTGAATAATATACTGTCTTTTGTCACACCATAGATATTACTTACATAGTAGTCCTGTGCTGTATCTGAAATTTGATTCACTAAATAACAAAGTTCTATTCCTGCAAGAGTCACAACAATCTATCCTGTATCCGAAATTATACTCTTACTCTATTTTATGCTCATTTTGTGACCAAAGATTTTAAACAAGGCTAAGTGGAGTCAACCTAGAAATTTACTTGGCAAAATTCAAAAAAAAGAAATCTGAACCTACACCTGATCCTAAAGATTCTAAAAAAGAGTCAATTAAAGAGGAAAATGAAATTCCAGATACAGAATCCAATAATCCTGAACCTACAGAACCTATAAGCCAAGAAGGAAAAAGTGAAAAAGACAAAAAACTAGACAGGCTGTTTTGGTTAAGAGTCGCTTTTGCAGTAATTGCTGGTACTCTTGCAACTTTTATCTTTGAAGATATTCAGGGAGAAGAGAGAAGATGGGCATCAATTGTATTTATGATAATTATATTCATCGTAACTATATTCATTGCAAAATCAATGAAGATGCAATTACCGTCATCTGATAGAAAAAAGATCGTAACACAAGGGATAGGAAGTTATATTTTTCTATACTTGTTTGTATGGATTCTAACATATACTATAGTACATGCTGGTACTGTCTCGACTGGTATTATTCCAATATCATAACAAATGTTGGTCTTGATTTATGTGGAATTATAAAACACCGGGAATTCCTGATGATGCTTTTGAGCGTTCTGAGAACGTACCAATAACAAAAGAAGAAGTGCGAGTTATCCAAATTAGTAAAGCAAGACTTTGTCCCGGGTATACGGTATATGATATTGGATGTGGAAGTGGTTCAATATCTATAGAAGCTGCAATTCAAATCGAATCAGGCAAAGTAATTGCAATAGACTATGACCCTAATGCAATTGAATTGACAAAAAAAAATATTGAAAAATTTGGATTAACAAATATTTCTGTAATTACTGGTAATGCAAAAGAAAAGATCTTAGCACTTGATCAAGCTGATGCAATATTTATTGGAGGAACTGGAGGTGATACCGAAGAAATTGTCAAGCTATGCCAAGACAAACTCAAATCTGGAGGAAGAATTGTAATTGGAATCATCTTAATTGAGACTTTATACTCTGTCTTGAAAACCCTTGAGAAATTACAATTTGATTCAGTCGATATTACACAAGTAACCGTCTCTAAGAGCAGAAAGACCTCAACAGGTACCATGATGCTTGCCCGAAACCCAGTCACAATAATTTCTGCAACAAAAATTTAATCTAGATTTTTAATTGGGAATAAAACTCTGT
The DNA here is from genome assembly GCA_013140415.1 of Nitrosarchaeum sp. GTDB lineage: Archaea > Thermoproteota > Nitrososphaeria > Nitrososphaerales > Nitrosopumilaceae > Nitrosarchaeum. Next base: position 1,693 of record JABFSW010000204.1, on the reverse strand, counting down.
TTTTCATGCCTGAATTAATCGGAATAGGAGTAGGTCCTGGCGATCCTGAATTGCTTACAGTAAAGGCTGCCAAGGCAATTCAAAATGCCGATACTATAATGTGTCCTTCTTCAGATGAAGACAAACCCAGCATCGCATTCTCTATTGTATCTTCACTAATTGACAAATCAAAAAACCAAGAGATCATAAAATTGATCTTTCCAATGACAAAAGACAGAGACATTCTTGAAGCAACATGGAAAAAAAATGCAAAGATTATGGCTGAAAAAGTTTTAACAGGAAAAAATGTTGTCTATCTTACAATAGGTGATCCATATCTGTATAGCACTTGGATTTACATGCATAAAGACATACAACTAAATCATCCTGAAATTAAAATTAGTGTAATTCCAGGAATTGTTTCCATGTTTACATTTGCTGCCAAAGTCGGTATAAGCATTGCAGAAGGTGCAGAAAAAGTTGCAATAATTCCATCGTGTTATGATTTGAGTACAGTAAAAGAGATTGCAAAAAATTCTGATACAATGGTTTTTTTAAAAGATGGTAGATATTTTGATAAAGTAATTGACTTGCTAAAAGAATCTGGATTTCCTGATAATTCTATTTTTGCAATTGGACAAGATCTTGGAACAGAAAATGAAATCATTAGAAAGCTCACACTAGGGGAAGTAAATAACGGAACACTAACTACAAAATACTTTTCAATCTTGGTGGTAAAGCGTGTCTAGAGTTTATTTTGTTGGATGCGGTCCAGGCGATCCAGAACTAATCACAATCAAAGCCAAAAAACTAATTCAAAAAGCAGATGTTGTAGTTTATTCAGGCTCTCTAGTTCCACCTCCCATTCTAAAATTATGCAAAAAAGGTGAACTGCATGATGCATCTGGTTTGGTCAGAGAAGAAATATTTGATCTGCTTTACAAAAACGCAAAGAGTGACAAACTAGTTGTAAGACTACATGATGGTGATCCATCAATTTATGGAGCAATTAAAGAGCAAATAGATAACCTAGAAAAACAAGGAATTGAATCCATAGTTATTCCTGGAATTACTGCATTTTTAGCCTCGGCTGCTGCGCTGGGAATTCAACTTACGCTTCCCGGTGTAACTCAAACCATTATTGTAACCAGAGCAGAGTCTAGAACCAAAGTACCAAAGAGAGAGAAAATCTCCGAGCTTGCAAAACACAAAGCAACTTTGATTTTCTATCTCAGTGTTCATCTACTTTCTAATATTGTAAAAGAAGCAGTTGCTGGTGGATACAAAAAATCTACACCAGTAGCTGTGGTGTATAGGGCAAGCTGGGATGATCAAAAAATTATCAAAGGTACACTAGATGATATTGTAAAAAAAGTCAGAGATGAAAAAATAACTAGAACTGCAATTGTAATTATTAGCGATGTTATTGATCCAAAAACTTATGAATATTCAAAACTATATGATAAGAAATTTAGTCATGGGTACAGAAAGGCAAAAGTCAAGTAGACAAAAATTTTACTTTATTTCTTATTCCAATTATATGTAGATTCTTTTCAAATAATTTTGCATTCCCAGATGTGAAAATCTTTATTGTATTTCTCTTTGATTCTTTTTTAATATTTGCAAGAACGTTACGTGCTTCAATATCTGAAGGATCAATAAACTTTACCTGAGGAAATTCTGCACTTAACAATGATTTTAAAAATGACAAATG
>JABFSW010000123.1 GCA_013140415.1 Nitrosarchaeum sp. | reverse complement strand
TTCAAGACCATATCTCTTGCAGGATATACTTCGTCTGGAAAAACTACATTGTTTAATAAAATTACAGGAGAGTCTAAAGAACAAAGCAAAAGTCTATTCACGACTCTCTCTACAACTACAAGAAGATTTTCTATTGATCATGAACCATTTTTAATTGCAGACACTGTTGGATTTATCAGTAAATTACCTGCGTACATGATTGATGCATTCAAATCTACATTAGAGGAATTGATTCATACTGATATCATAATAGTTGTAGTCGATATTAGTGATTCATTGTTTGATTTGAGGAAAAAATTTGCAAGCTGTATGCGAACTTTAAGTGAATTGCGGGTTGAAATGGATAGAATAATTTTTGCTTTAAATAAATCAGATTTATTGACAATTAATGAAATTGACGAAAAAATAGAGGTTCTTAATTTAAAAGATTATAAAAAACGGATTGCAGTATCAGCTAAAACAGGATATAATGTTAATGAGTTAAAAGATCTAATCAAAGATATTATTCAAAGTCAAAAATCACCAGAATTCAAAAAAGAGACTCCAAAGGAGTTTGACAATACATATGGTAATTGAGGTTGTAAGGATTGGACAACGTCTTGTTAGAGATGATAGAGTAACTACACATGTGGCTCTAGTTGCAAGAGCTTTTGGCTGTGCCAAAATATTCATGACCGAAGTAAATCCAGAGATTAGAGATACTTTAGAAAAAATCAACAATACTTGGGGCGGAAATTTTATTGTAGAATTTATTGATAACTGGAAGTCAATTGTAAAAAAGAAAAAAGAAGAATACAAAATAGTACATCTCACTATGTATGGAGAAAGCATCAATGATGTAGATGACCAACTTAGAAAAGAGGAAAATTTACTAATAGTAGTAGGTGCAGAAAAAGTACCTAGAGAAATCTATGAACTTGCGGATTACAACGTAGGAATAGGGAGTCAACCTCATTCAGAGATTAGTGCCTTAGCTATACTTCTTGATCGTATTCAAAAAGGAGAGCAGTTTAAGAATAGTTTTCCAGGGGCTAAAAGAAAGATCATACCTACAAGAAAAGGCAAAAACGTCCTAGTAAGCGGAACAAGGGATTAATAATAGAAAATCATTAGTGACTAGAGTTGGTAGACAAATACGAAGACCCTTTTGTTAGAATTGCATCCATGATAGGAGGAGATGAGTATCTCAAGGTTGCAAGATCGCTTTTGAAGGCAGAAGATGCGACAGATGAGGAAATTGCAAGTTCTACGGGTTTGAGGATCAACATGGTTAGAAAAGTTTTGTATGATCTATTTGGAAAATCACTCATAACTGGAATTAGAGTCAAAGATGAACGCAAGGGATGGTTTGTCTATAGATGGAGAACACGTAGGGAAGAAGTAGAACATTTCATAGAGAGCCAAAAAAAGAAAATCACAGAAAGATTACAACAAAGATTTGATTACGAAAATTATTCAGATTTTTATCATTGTGGAAACGAAGATTGCCACAGAGTTACATTTGAGGATGCATTGGAAGGAATGTTCAAGTGTCCATCATGTGGAAATGTATTGAATTTAAAAAAGAATGACAAATCAAAAAAAGCATACTCGAAAAAAATTGATGAAATTAAAAAAGATATGCAACAGACATTCTAGTATTACATACTATTTAGAAAAAAGACCAATTCAAAATGAACGTATGAAAAATTTACTCACATTATCATTAAATTATATACAAAAATACTCTCATAGTATCTAAAGATTTGAGAGAGAGGTCCACTAAATTAAATAGGAGAATTTGGTGAAAAAATCCTGAATCAAATAACAACAACAAATCCAGCAACCGGTGAAGAAATTGCAAAATATACAACAATGGGTAAAGAACAAGTATTCCAGTTAGTTGGAAAGGCAAGAAGAGCTTTTCCAGAATGGAAAAAAGATTATGAAAAACGTAGAAGTTACATCTACAATTTAGTTGAGTATTTAAAAAAGAACAAAATGGAATTGGCAAAAGTTGAAACCTCTGAAATGGGAAAAACAATCAAAGAGTCAATTGGTGAAGTTGAAAAATGTGCATGGGCATTGGAATTTTATGCAGATCATGGAGATAGTTTTCTTGCTGATGAAGTATTAAACACAGATGCAAGAAAAAGTTTTCTTACTTTTGAACCACTTGGAGTAATTGGTTCAATTATGCCATGGAATTTTCCTTATTGGCAAGCTCTAAGATTTGCTGCACCATGTTTAATGGCAGGCAATGTCATAGTAATGAAACCATCTAGAGTAACCATGCAATCAGGTATTGAGATTGAAAAAGCATTTACTGAATCAGGTATGCCAGATGGAATATTTCAGACAGTAATAGGAAGTGTAGAATCTGCCAATCATCTTATAGATTCTGATGTTAATGCGGTGACATTTACAGGTAGTACAGATGCAGGTGCTAAGGTAGGTCAAAGAGCTGCAATGAATTTAAAGAAATGTGTTTTGGAGCTTGGAGGGAGTGATCCATTTATTGTATTAGATGATGCAATTATTGAAAAAGCTGCAGAAGGAGCAGTTAAAGGTAGATTCATCAACTGTGGTCAAAGTTGTGTCGCATCCAAAAGATTCTTTGTTGGTAAAAATATTGCTAAAGATTTTATTGAATTATTTATAAAAAAAGCATCTCAATTAAAAGTTGGAGATCCTACTTTAATTGAAACTGACATAGGACCTTTATCAAGCAAGGGTGGTTTAGAAACTATTTCAGGAATTGTAAGAGATGCAAAAGAGAAGGGTGCTGAAATTCTTTTAGGTGGCTCAGAAATTGAGGGAAGAGGTTACTTCTATCAGCCCACAATTCTTACAAATGTTAAACCAAATATGAGAATTGCAAAAGAAGAGACATTCGGTCCAATTGCCCCCATAACAATAG
>JABFSW010000206.1 GCA_013140415.1 Nitrosarchaeum sp. | reverse complement strand
TTTTGGACTTTGATAGGTCTTGTATTTGCTATTGCATCTGCACTAGTCTATGGATTAGGCCTTGAATTTGGATTGATTATTGGTGGAATACTGTTACTTGTATCTGGATTTTTTGATATGGTTGATGGGCAAGTGGCAAAAATAACTGGCAAAACTTCCCAAAAGGGATCCTACCTTGACTCCATGTTTGACAAGATTGCCGAAGTTGCAATCTTTTTGGGACTATTAGTTGGTGGATATGCAGAACCATATCTTGTAATGCTTGCAATTACTTTGTCGTTATTGGTAAGTTATGCCAGAGCAAAATCTGATGCATTAAACATAAAGCTACAGGGGGTTGGTATTGGGGAGAGAGCAGAGCGTTTACTGGTAATTGCCATTATTGGAATAATTGGATACATGGAGCCAGCAGTGATTATTGTAGTAGTAATTGCTGGAATTACCCTAGTTCAAAGAATGATTGTAACTGCTAAAAATATTAAAGAAAAAACTGAGTAAATACTATTTTTTTTGAAAATAATCTTTCTATATTGACTTGTCTTGCTTTGTCAATAAAATACAAATTAACTAACGTTTTTTTATATTGAAAAGATTTACTAAATTGCCCAGCAATGAAGAATAATAGAGCATTGATTGATGTACAAAATGATTCACTGTTTCACGATCTGAGCTAGGCAAAAATTAAAATTTCAAATCTACAAAACGCAATATTGCTAACGGAGTTTTCCACGTTGTCTTCTGCTATCTTCTGATCTAATTTTTAGAATCTTGAAGTGAATTGCACATGAAATACAATACCATTTTAGTACCATTGGTGATGCTATGTATGCTCCTTGTGCACGTAGTTCTTTAGCCAAAGTATGTTCTACTAGATTTAGTCTGGATGTGACTTTCTTTGCTTTGTCTTTTGGTACTGTACAACCACAGTTTGTACACTGTATAGTACCTGATGATCCCTTACCTCCTTTTGTACGTCCCCTACTTGCACGCTTAAGTGGCATGAACACAATCGAATTTGCCTCCTTATAATCTTGCGTATGATTAAGAAAATCTGATGAGATTACTTTTGTTATTTACTCAAAATCCAATCATGTTTTAATGCCAGATTCAGTATTTCTTATTGATAAGTAATGCATGGCTTGTGTCATATGTGCTTTAGATCAAATATGGATTTGGTAATATTGAAGGGCATTGTACTATGTCAGGAATGTTTTGAAAAAAAGAATGCAAAAAACTAAATCGATATTGTTTTGAATTATAACCAATGAAACTAGCATTATTTTCACACTGTGCAATTGATACAATTACTATTGATGGCATAAATCATGAGCAAATTGGTGGTGCTGCATGTTATAGTGGATTGACTGCAAGACAGTTCAAATTTGATGTTGATCTTTACACCAAGTTTGGTAGAGACTTTCCAATGCAATATTTAACTCAAAATAAAATTCATTTTGAAGATGCAATATCTGAGAAACTTACTACTCGATTTGCAATAGATATCAAGGGTTCAGATAGAACACTTAAACTATTACATGAGTGCGATCCTATTGAGTACACTACCATAAACGCAGATGGTTCTTTGGTCACCCCAATCTTTCATGAAATTTCTGCTGATGTATTTACTAAAATAAAAAAAGATTCTAGTTTTACTCTAGTTGATCCTCAGGGTTTTTTGAGGCGAGTGGATTCAGATAAAAATATAATTTTAGAAAACACTGAACTTGATTTATCTGATGTAAATGCAATTAAGGTAAACCCTGATGAATCTCAGAAAATTGTTAGCGGTTCTCATGATGAGATGATGATGGCACTACAAAAAAAAGGTGTGGAACATGTAATTTTTACAAACAAAACTGAAGTCTCATTACTGGTAAAGGACAAAGTCTATTCTATAACTTTACCAAACAAAGAAGTTTATGATACTACTGGTATTGGAGATATTTTTTGTGCAACATTTTGTTGTACAATGCTAAAAGAAAAAGACTTTCTTTGGGCATTGTGTTTTGCAGGAGGAGCTGCACAGGCTGCACTTGATTCAAAACAAGTGGGCCTGCTAAAAATACCTCAAAAGAGTGCAATTGAGACTAATGCTTCTTATTTTTACAATCTAGTAAAATATAGAACGATTTAGCACTTTATCCTTTTATTGCACTCCTAGTTTTATCTCTCTGTGCAAATAGGAATCTATGGTTCTGATACAACAGACTCTGCAGCAAAGATCATAAAAAAAATTTTAGATGATGCAGAAATTGAATCATTTACAATTACCGCAAAATCAAAAGTAAAACAAGCTGATTGCATTTTGGTATTGGGTGGAGATAAGGGAGTTAGAAACTATTTTCATAGATCTTTTGATTCAACAACGCCTGTTTTAGGAATAAGTGAGGGTGAATCTAGTGGGTTTTTAGCTCAGGTAGATCTTAGGGAATTTCCATCATATGTAAGAATACTAAAAAAACAAAATTACACTGTAGAGGAAGTTCCAAGACTAGGAGTAAAAATTGATGGAAAAAATGTCTATCCTGTCTTAAACGATGTTGCCGTATTTTCATCAAAAAGTGCAATGCTTATGGAACACACATTACGTGTAAATGATGAAGAAGTATGGCACGACAACAGTGATGGAATTATTGTATCTACCCCAATTGGTTCTTCTGCATATTCAATGTCTGCTGGTGGACCTATGTTGTTTCAAGACTCTGGTGTATTTGAGATAATTTCAGTGAACTCTTTAGATATTACACGAAGACCAATCATTGTATCAAATAAAAGTTCTATTCAAATTAGTGATATTTCAGCTAGACTGCACTGTGAAGTTGTTCTTGATGGACTAGATAGATACAAAGTAAACAATATAGTAGAATGTACACAGTTTTTACCTCCGGCAAAAATAATCCGACTCAA
>JABFSW010000187.1 GCA_013140415.1 Nitrosarchaeum sp. | reverse complement strand
ATTATCAACATTATAGGAATGATGATTATTTTTTTATTCATTTAAGCTAAATTATTAATTCTATTATAAAAATAAATTTCTAATCATAACTCCAAAGCTTCTTTCAAACCCTTGTATCTATTTCTGATAGTCACTTCTGTAACTCCTGCAGCAACTGCGATATCTTTTTGAGTTTTATTTTCACTATTTATTACACAAGACAGGTATAATGCTGCAGCTGCTAATCCCATTGGATCTTTTCCTGCAGAAAGTTCAATTTTAGTAGCCTGATCTAAAATCTCTACTGCCTTTCTTTTTGTTTTTTCTGATAATTCTGCAATACTAGATATTCTTGAGATACATCTAATAGGATTTACAACTGGCATTTTCAGATCTAATTCTCTTAATAATAATCTGTAACATCTTGCAATGTCTTTTCTCTTGATGTTAATTCCATTTGCAACATCTGTTAACGTTCTAGGAGTTTCAGTATTTCTACATGCAGCATAAAGAGATGCTGCTATAAGACCTGGAATTGAACGCCCTCTGACAAGCCCTTTGTCAAGTGCTTTTCTGTAAATATAGGCTGTTTTTTCAATAACAGCATCAGATAATGCAAGTTTTGTTTTTAGCCTATCTAATTCGCTAAACGCCTGTCTAAAGTTTCTGTCAACGGGTTCGTGAACTTGACTTCTATTGTCCCATGTCCTTAGTCTCTCAATTGTGCTCTTCATTGATGCAGTGAGTGGTTTTCCAGTGGCATCCTTATTTTGAGGATTAATTATTGTGGCTAATCCCATATCGTGCATAGCCAAAGAAGTCGGTGTACCTGTCCTGGTTCTATTATCCCCCTCTTCTTTAGAAAATGCTCTCCATTCTGGTCCTTCTTGTTCTACTCTATCTGTAGCAACAAAACCACACTTGGAGCAAAACATCTCTCCGGTATTAGAATCAGTCAAAATTGCTCCCTTGTTACAACGTTGACATCTATCACTAGAACCAACACTTTGAGCCATAAATTCAGAAATTCATCTTCATCCTATACTTAAAAAGATTTGACATACAAAATTGGGTATATTTTCTGAATTTAGGCTTAAAAAAAATATTTAAATACAATTTTTTTATCCACACAGACATAGAATGGTAAAATGTCCCCTATGCGGAGAGTCGCTAAATAACAACTCTGTGATTCCAAATCACATACAAAAAATTCATCCACAAAGAATATCAATCCTAAATCTCTAGGAAAGGCATTCTTGTTAGTAATATTTTATTTACTGTTAAGCAATGTTTACACTTGAAATTAAGTATAAATCACAAGATCAAATTCATTGTCAGATTTACAAAATAAATGGAATAAACAACAAAAACTAGGGATTACCGATAAAATCAACGACACATTTAATCCGAAAGGAGCATTAAAACCTAAAATCCAAAATGGAATCAAAAAATTACAGACACAAATTACCAAACTTGATTCAATGATTATAAAATTAAATGAAAGAGATAGTAAACTTTTCAAAAGAATAGTTGAAGCAACTCAGTTACACGATATGAGTACAAGTAGAATTTTATCCAAAGAATTAGTAGAGGTAAGAAAAACTACAAAAATTTTAGGTAATGCAAGAATAGCATTAGAACAAATTGAATTAAGATTAACAACCTATCATGATCTTGGAGATACTGTAGTTACTATCATGCCTACAATAGGTTTGATGAAGAATCTTAAATCATCTCTTGTAAAGTTTATGCCAAGTGCTGACCAAGAAATTAATCAGATGACACAAATGTTAGGTGGATTTATGACTGATAGTTTCTCAAGTGGTGCTACATTTGGAATGGATGAAACAACTAATTCTGAATCCGAGAAAATTCTACAAGAGGCAGCAGCTGTAGCTGAAAGTTCTGTTGGAGATAAATTTCCCTCAATGCCTACAAACACTAGGACTTCTAAAAGTAAATTTTTCTGATACGTAAAATTCTAAATCTTAACTTTCTAGAGGTTCTCTGGATTCTTTAATTTTCTTAATTCTATTACCTTCATTATCTATTATTCTATCAATTCCAGATAATCTATCTCTTAAATTATTGATAATTGAGCCTACCTCATCAGCCTCATTTTCAACTTGTTGTCTCTTATGAGCCAGTTCTTTAATTCCTCTATTTTCCTCTTCAATGTACTGACTTACTTTCTCTAACTTTTCTTTTAGATTTTTAATATCTATAGATTCTTCTTCAATATCTTTTTCTAAAACAGTTCTTTTATCTTTTAGATTTTTTATCATTAAACCTACATAATCAATGGCTTCTTCTAATTTGGCGCGTTTATCCATTAATTCTACAATTCCAATTTCTCCTGCTGTTTCATTAGATGACATCCCTCTAGATTTCATATTCGCATTTTCATCGGCAATTCTTTCTTCAGTCATCTCTCCACCTTCTTCCTTTTTGAATTTATCAAACATTTTATGTTCTCTTTTCAAAATGGGAATAAAAAGTTATTATGAATCTCAAAGCTGACCTAGTGACTGATTTTTTGATCATTGAAAAGAAAAATGATGGCTACACCAAAAATTGAATTACTAAACTTGATTAGAATTATAAAAATTTTCCACGTTTACTGTTAGTTGTCCAATATGAAACAATATGATACTAATCTACATCAAGACTTTTTAGACTAGAATTAATCAAATAACCCGACATTTGCCTACATTTCTGTTATATTTCTAGAAAATATGATTCTGTAACTAATTTCTTAGTCAATTGTTCTTTGTATTACGTATGAGAATTCTTAGATGGTCTTATGGATTGAATGTGTTCAGCTAATGTTTCACCATCTGTTCTTTATATATCAAAACTAGCCAAACCAATCAAAAATCATCAAAAACTTCTCAAAGAATAATTTTTTCTTGGGCTTTTAAAAAATTTGATTTTTATGTGAAAATTTTAGGCATATAAAAATTTGAAATTTTATCTCACCGCAGTAATTTTTGCTAAAATTATTAATTTTAAGAGATGAAATACCTGTTCCGTCATGCGTTCCGCTTCAAAGTTTCAAACTGTCCCTCATTAACCAATTAGTCTTATACTAATACATGTCAAAACAACAATACAGGTCCGAAATGGGCATAATGGGTGACATCTTAGACGTAACTGCCGATGGTGGTCGTACTGGAGTCATTGTATCTGCAATCTCTCGCAAAGCCAACCTATCTCACTATGCAGTACTAGACAAATGTGAGAAACTGGTAGAAGCAGGCTTAGTCGAGTCAATCAAAAACGACAGGAATAGAGTCTTCTTGATTACTGAAAAGGGACTTCAATTTTTCCAGGAATTCAAGAGATTCCAGGGACTTGTCGAAAGTATGAATCTGAGGTACTAGCCATGAACCCAGAACTCGTACTTGCTCATAGAGGAGAGTCTATTCAAGAAGATGGAATGCTTTTTGTAAGGACTGATGGTATTCTCGAAACAATGGTTAAGGCACCTTTGATACTTGCTGGCTTAATTATTGTGGCAGTAGTGATGCCTCTTCAGACCTCATTCAGTTCTACTCGAACTCTCGAACTTATCATTTATTCTGATGGATCCACACATGTATCTACACAGATAGACGTGGATCCATTAGAACCTGATTTTGAGCTTGATTTGTTTGGTAAATCAATAGATAATTTTGTTGCAGTAGGAGATGCTGGATTTTTGTTATCTGAAGAAATAATTGAAGACAAAGCAATGATTGACACATTTGGTTCATCAAGTATTATAATTGATTATGATATTCATGATTTAATTTCAAAAGAAGGGCGAGTTTGGACATTCTCATTTGATTCACCATCCGATTACACAGTACTAATGCCAAAAAATTCAGTCATAGTTGGAATAAGTGGTTTACCAAACAATATGGAAATAGTAGATGAGCAAACAAAACTCAATCTTACTACTGGATTATCTGAAATAAACTACATCTTTGGTACACCAATAAATCCAACAATTTCAGATGAATCACCATTTAATTATGTTAATGCTGCAGTCATTGTTGGCGCAATTATAGCTGCAGTAATAGGTGGAATATTAATGCTAAAAAGAAAGCAACAAAAATCTTTACCATCAATTATACAAACAGAATCTATTTCTGAAAAACAAATTGAAACAAAATCTATTGATACAGAAACGATATTCAGTTTCAGACCTGAAATGCGTGAAGATGATAAAGAAATTGTAAAATTTATTTCTAATAATGGAGGTCAAGCACTTGAAAGTGAATTAAGAAAGAAATTTCTTCAACCACGAACTACTATGTGGAGAGCTGTAAAAAGATTAGAAAGATTAGGAGTCATCGAAATTGCTAAAAAAGATTTACAAAATTTAGTAAAACTGAAAAAAGATTTGGAGGAAGAGAAATGAAAAAAATAACCTCATTTGTATTGCTGATTTTAGTATCTAGTATGATTCTGAGTGGTATTACTAATACTGCTCAAGCCCAAACTGATCCATCAATTCTTCTAAAAATTGCAAAACATGCCCAGAAACAACTTGAAAACCAGATAAACCAAGACTCATCAGATAAAACAAAACAACTTTTCAAAGATGGCGCACAACAAATTAAGGCCTTGGAAGAATCTCTTAGAAATAATGAAATTGATTTAGCAAAACAACATTTTCTTTCTGCAATGAGAATATTCAAAGAAGTGTCTCAACAATTATCAATCAATCAATCTTCTCAAGTAGAAATGGCTACTCTTAAAGCTACAGCAGAAGATCCTTCTGCTGATCTTCTTAGAATGCAAAACTACGTTGATAATCTCAAGACAATTGCTAAAAAATACAATACATCAGTTGATTTTTCTGAACTAGACAGTCTCTTTGTAACAGCAAAAAAACAGATCATAGATAAACAATTTGATGATGCACTACAAACAATTAGTAAAATTAAAAAAATTACTGTAAATTTCAATAATGAAATTCGTGAATATGCATCTCAACAGGAACAATCCCGTGCTAAAGAATATGCACAAAAATACCTAGAACAACTTGATAGATTAATTGAAAACGCGAAGAATCAAGGACTATCTGAAGATATTATCCAAAAACTTGAAACTGCTAGAGAAAATCTTTCCTCAGCAACAGATCCACATGAGATAATCAAACAAATAAAGAAAATTATATCAATTAAAGAACAATTTGAATTAACAAAAAATGATCGACTAGAATCTAGAGTTATGCAAATTGAAAAAATATTATTCAAATTATCTAACTCTGATAAATTAAGTCAAACTAATCTAGACGATGCTAAAAAAACACTTCAAACCATTAAACGCCACTTATCTCAAGGTGAATTTGAAACAGCAAATGAATTATTACGATCATTAGCAACATTACTAGAACAATTTCGAGATTAATCATCTTACTTATCATAAACTTCATATACATTTTCTAAACAGAATTGAACATGGCTTCTAAGGCAATTACTGTTGGTGTAGGAATTCCAATGATTGTAGTTGGTGCTTTGATAGCATGGTTATTGGCTCCATTACAAGGTGAAATGCAAAACACAGTAGAATTTGTGGGAAGCTTAATTGGGATTTTAGGAGTAGTCTTCTTTATTTCTGGTTTATTCTATACAAAAGAACCTGTAATGCACTAATCAAAACTCATTGAATAAATAATGAAAAAAATTACCACAATTACTTGAAAGTTAGACTATTTGAAATATTTACATCAGTTGAAGGCGAAGGAATTCTTTATGGTACAAAAACGCTTTTTGTTAGATTAGCTGGTTGCCCATTTACTTGTTTTTATTGTGATACAAAAGAATCACTTCCGCTTGATTCTGGAAAAGAATACACAATTGAGGATGCGTGTAAATTAATAGATTCTAATCTCAAAAATCAAACATATAAAGTAAATTTTACAGGTGGTGATCCATTAATTCAACATGATGCAGTAGCTGAACTTGCAAAATATATTCAAACCAAAAAAATTCCAACTTATCTAGAGTCATCATGCTTTGATTCTGACAGATTCAATCATGTATTACCTTTTATTGATATTGTTAAAATAGAATTTAAGACAAAAGATTCTGATTTTGTAGATTCTAAACACTATGAAAGATTAATTGATAATGCAATGAAATGCCTACAATCATCTGTTGTATCTAAAAAAACTACATATATCAAAATAGTTGTAAGCTCAAAAACTAAATTGGAAGATTTCAAAGATTTGGTTGATAAAATATTTCATGTTATTTCAAAGCAAGACATTGATGGATTCATTATACAACCAACATATGGTATTGCAGAACCTTCATTAGATCTATTGCTAAATTTGTATGATATAGTTTATCCACATTACATTGATGTCAAAGTTGTCCCTCAACTTCATAAATTCATTGGAGCACCATAATCTTATCATCAGCCTAGAAACCAGACTAGGTTCAAATACTAGAAAAAATCTGTGAAAATATCAATGGATAAAGAACGTGTAAAAAAACTCGTTAGAGAATTAATTATAGAAATTGGTGAGGATCCTACTCGTGAAGGTCTTAAAGATACTCCTGAAAGAATTGCAAATATGTATCAGGAAATATTTGGTGGATACGAATCTGATTCTGAATTATCAGTGCAATTCTCTGAAGATTCTGATGTAGTTATTGCACGTAATATTCAGTTTTATTCAATGTGTGAACACCATATGTTGCCATTTTTTGGAAAAATTCATATCGCATATTCTCCTAATGGCAGAGTTTTTGGAATCTCAAAACTGGTAAGATTAGTTGAAAAATACTCTAAAAGACTACAAATTCAAGAACGTCTAACCAAGAATATAGCTGATGAGTTATTTGCTCAGGGCGTAAAGGGAGTAGTAGTTTTAGCTGATGCAGAACACTTCTGTATGAAAATGCGTGGAGTTAGAAATGATGCAATACTTACCACATCTGCATATAGAGGAATTTATGAAAATAAAGAGGAAAAAGAGAACATTATGACTATGATTAGACGACGTACCTCCGACATATCACTTTAGGTTCTCCTGAAAAATTAAATAATCAATCTTTTAGACAAAAACCATGGGAGCTAATCCTAATGTCCATATTCCAAAAGAATCATGGCCTAACTGGACATGGTATGCAATTGAATTTGGAATTGTTATTGCAGTTTCAATGTTAGTTTCAAGAGAAATTACCAATTCCATACAAGGACTAACTCCAGAAATCCAAAATTATGTATTTATGGGAATTGTTGGTGGAATATTCTTTATTTGGTATATTATAATTAGAAATTTTGTTTTCAAAAAGAAGATTCTTGATAACAGATACTAGAACTATTTTAGATATTTTGTTTTGTCTATGATACCAGCTTTTTGAAAGGCTATTTTTCTATTATTACAAGATTCACAATTGCCGCAATGATATTTTTTGCTAGAATAACAACTCCATGTTTTGAAAATGGAATTACTCAAAGTTTTAAAACCAATTTTCAGCAAGTCACTTTTTGAAAGACCCTCACGATACGGTGACCATATTTTGATATTTTTTCGTAATCCTGAATCAATCCCATCAATCTCACCTTGATTAAAAGCTGATTCCAGCTTTTTTGCAAATACTGGTCTACAATCAGGATAGTGTTTATCACCTGTATGCGCACCATATGCTACAAACGGTGCATTAAGAGTAAACGCCCATGCTGAAGCAACTGATAGAAATACTGCATTTCTAATTGGAACAACAATAGAATAATCAAACTCACTTGGAATTTTCCTCTTTGAACTAGTTAAAACATTAGAATCTCCATACAATTCTTTCATAAAACTAATATCGATAATTTTATGCTGTTTTAGTCCAAGCTTCTTTGCAAAAGTTTTTGCTGCAACAATCTCTCTGTTCGCTTTTTGACCATATGAAAATGAAATTCCATAAAGATCATATTTTGATTTCAGATAACTAACTACACAAACCGAATCCACTCCGCCACTAAACAAAATAACTGCTTTTTTCATAACCTCTCTTTCCAGATTATTTTTTTATTACTAGTGCACCCTTACTTGGTTTACAAATTACAGTTTGACATTTGGTATTTGCTGATGCAAATCCTTTCGACATTGCTAAACTTATCTTCTTTAAATCTGCTGAACTCTTTGAAAATGCAATTACTGAAGGACCTGCACCACTAATTGTTACACCAAATGCACCTGCCTTGAGAGCATTTTCTTTCACCTTGGCAAATCCTGGTATCATATGTTGTCTTGCAGGCTCTATAATCACATCTTTTATGGAATCTCCTATCAACTTGGGATCTTTTTTCATAAATCCTGCAACAATTGCTGCAGCATTTGACAAGTTTGTAATGCTGTCAATTAATCTAACTTTTTTAGGTAATACACCTCGTGATACTTTGGTTTTCTTTTCTGGAACCTTAAGTTTTGGAACTGCAATACACATTCTTAGATTCATTGGTGGTTCAATCTTGATTACATTTAGAGGGTTTGTTCTTACTATTACAAATCCCCCCAATACTGATGCTGCTACATTATCATAATGAATAGAACCGGCACTGGCCTTTTCTCCAGAACCAGCAAACTCTACAAGCATGTTTTCATCTAATTTCAATTCATACATCTTATCAAACGCAATTACAGTAGCTGCTGCTGATGCTGCACTACTTCCCATTCCAAATCCTGCAGGAACACCTTTTTTTATTTTAATTTCTATGCCATCTTTAATTTTGAATTTTTTTATCATATTTTTAATAACTAATCCCGCTGTGTTATTGTCTGGATTTGTTGGAATGTCATCTTCAGTAACTATGCTTATCCCACTTTTCTTTTTTGTTAAAGTGACTTCATCAAAAAAAGCATCAACTGCTAATCCAAATACATCAAATCCTGGACCCAAGTTTGCAGTAGAAGACGGTGCTCTTACAGTAATCTTTGATGCCAACTAATCTTCTACCTCTTCACCCAAGTTAAGAATTCTGCTTAGCGCTCCCTCCAAATTTACTAATCCTTCCCCCGTAACATTAGAAACTGGAATCAATCCTTGAGCAAAACCACCTAAATTCAAGCCTCGCAAAATATTTGTAGTTAAACTATACGTTTCGCCATCTGCGTCTTTGGCAATGGCGTTCTCTAATGATTTTAAATTACTTGACCATTCTAAAATATCTCTTAGTTTAGAACCTATTAGATCTGTTTTAGTGATGGTGTTAATTGTTGGCAAATTCAAGCGTAATCTTATTGATGTTGCAAGAAGAGCAATTGAGACAAAGTTTACTGGTGTAGTAATTAATGCACCATCAAAAAGAAATATGCTTGCCTTTTCTTCAGATGAAATATTTTCTACAACAAAGCGACCACTAGAACGATATGCAAACAATTCAATTTGACCCGGCGTATCCACAATTAGATAATCTGGATTTACTTTACCAATATGTTCTTGAATCTCATCAATTTTCGAAGCAATCAAGTCATTTGCCATGACTACGGCACCATTTGGGCCTAGATCATATTTTTGCATTATATCTATAACATCAACATAATCTCTAACATCAATATCGCATGTATAGGGTAAATTTCTAACACCAGGATCTAAATTCAATACAGCTGCAAATGCACTGTTTTTTGTATAATACTCGTATAGTTTAGATGTTAAAAGAGATTTTCCTGCACCTGCTGTTCCTGTTACAAAAATTGATTTCAATACTATCTAAATTTTCTTTCTTGGCTTATATTTCAAACTAGTTACTTTTGATATCAATTCTTCAAAATATGCCATAATGGCAATCAATAATTAAATAAAATTCCAATTGATCTATAACTTGTAACATTACATAAAATTTGTGATTCAGAAATCTATCGATGAAAAAGAGACACATCTAAAAGACCTAGTTATCAAATTATTAGAAGAAAAAAACTTTTCAGATTATGACCTTTTGGATTCATTATTTGCTAAAGTCAAACAAGAAATTCAAAAAACATGTCAACTAACTAGCTAATTTCTTAGAGTTTTTTACAATTTGTGCCTAGATACAGGCATGAGATATTGTTACTGAAATTTGGTCAACTTTCATATTTGAATCTAAAAAAAAATTATCGATGAACTGGAGAATTATTGCTATTCCGGCAACTTTTATTCCTATTTTCATTATAGCGATTCAATT
>JABFSW010000041.1 GCA_013140415.1 Nitrosarchaeum sp. | reverse complement strand
ATCTAATACTGGTTCAATCCCTGCACACGATACTGCTACCCCTGATGTTCCAATGCGAGATGGCATCAATCTACTATCTACTAAAATAACTCCTATGTGGATTAAGAATTTTAAAAAAACTTTTCTTCTAATTTGTTCTGCTATGAGATACGGGTTTTTTGGATATAAAATCACTTTTCCCTTTTTAGCGTTTGATTTATCAATTCCTGCATTTGGAGCCATTATGTTATCTGCTGCAGTAATAACAAAGCCTGAAATCCCACCAAAAATTTTATCCGATTCTCTTAGAATTATCTCTGCAATTTCAGCTTTTATTTGAAATTTCTTAGAAATTTCAGTTCCTTCTTTTGATGTCTTGACGTTGTTTAAATCAATCAATCTTCCCTGAGAATTAGAGATGTATTTTGTTGACACTACTATGACATCTCCTTCTTGTAGTCTTTCATCATTTTTGTCTAGTGTCTCTAATAATGCCTCAAACACATCAAATTCATCTTCTTTTCTTTCTGAAAATAAGGGCGATACAGTTAGAGACACAATATATTGTGATGTTTTGTTTCTTTTTTATTGTTATGAAATCATACTTTTACTCTATCCATTCCCATTGCCTGATAGTTTTTGTCAGGGAAACACCCTCTTCTGAAAAGCTTTTAATCTGTAGAACTAGCTTTTTCGATTATGAATATAACTGAAAAGATACTTGCACGTGCTTCAGGAAGACAACGAGTTGTTCCTGATGATGTAATATTTGCAAATGTGGACAAAGTAATGATTCATGATGTATCTGGTCCCGGCGTGATCAAAGTATTTGATAAATTAAAGAAACAAGGCATTAATGTTGATAAATTATGGGATCCAACCAAAGTTTGGGTTGCAGAAGATCATTTTGTTCCTTCTGCAGATATGGTATCTGCTGAAAATATTGTAAAATTGTCTGATTTTACAAAAAATTATGGTATTGAAAAACACTTCAAGTATGGAATGGGGCAATATGGAATTTGTCACACACTATCACACGAAGAAGCATTGGTGTTACCTGGAGAAGTATATGTTGGAGGTGATTCTCATACTAATACCACTGGTGCATTGGGGTCATTTGCTTGTGGATTGGGTCATACTGATGTGGCCTATGTTTTATTGAATGGCAAAATTTGGTTTAAGGTTCCTGAAACATTATACTTTAAGCTAAATGGAAAACTTCCAGAACACGTAATGGCTAAAGATTTTATCCTAAAGATCATTGGTGATATCAGCACAGAGGGAGGAGCATACAAAACAATGCAGTTTGGTGGAAGTGGAATTGATGAAATGTCTGTTGAGAGTAGATTGACTTTATGTAACATGACTACAGAAGCCGGTGCTAAAAATGGAATAGTGGAACCTGATCAAAAAGTAGTTGATTATCTTACAAGTAGAGGAGCTACAAATATTTCTCTAGTTCATGGAGATGATGATGCTGAATATCAAAAGATATACGAATATGAAGGTTCAGAAATGGAGCCAATTGTGGCAAAACCATTTTCCCCAGAAAATATTTCCATAGTTAGAGAAGCCCCGTCTGTAGAATTGGACAAATCATACATTGGTTCTTGTACTGGTGCAAAATACGAAGATTTGGAAGCAGTTGCTAAAATTCTCAAAGGAAGAAAAGTTAAGATTAGAACCGAAATTTTACCAGCTTCAATTTCTATTTACAAACGGGCAATGGAAAACGGACTGCTCAAAATATTTTTAGACGCAGGCGTCACTGTTGGTCCCCCAACATGCGGAGCATGTTGTGGTGCACATATGGGAGTTTTGGCAAAAGATGAAATTTGCATTAGTACTACAAATAGAAACTTTCCAGGAAGAATGGGTCATGTTGATTCACAAACATATCTTTCCTCCCCACTTGTAGCGGCAGCATCTGCAGTTACTGGTAAAATAACTGATCCGAGGGACTTGAATTGAAAGGAAACGTCATAAAATACGAAAGAGACAATATTGATACGGATGTCATTATCCCTGGTCAGTATCTCAAAGTACATGATTATGCTGAGCTTGCATTACATGCCATGGAAGGTCTTGATCCTGCTTTTCACTCAAAAGTAAAAGAAGGTGATTTTATCTTATCTGGAAGAAATTTTGGCTGCGGCTCATCTCGTGAACATGCCCCAATTGCACTTTCTCATTCTGGAATAAAGGCAGTACTTGCGCTCTCATTTGCAAGAATATTTTATAGAAATGCAGTTGATGGTGCATTTTTGTTACCAATAGAAATTGAAGAGGACGCATACTCAAATATTTCTGAAGGCGACGAACTCGATATTGACATTCGTATAAATGAAATCAAAAATCTTACAAAAAATAAAACATACAAAATGAAACCTTTCTCAGAAATTATTGGAAAAATAATAGAGGCTGGTGGTCTATTCAAATACAAACCAGACTAGGATTAAAATGGGAAAAACGCTTTTTGAAAAAATTTGGGATGCTCATATTGTCGTAGAAACAGAAAACAGTCCATCTCTAATCTATATTGATAGACATCTTGTTCATGAAGTAACTTCTCCGCAGGCATTTGATGGGCTTCGTATGAATAACAGATCAGTAAGGAGACCTGATCTTACAATTGCAACAATGGATCATAATGTTCCAACAAATAATAGATCTCTTCCTATTTTAGATCAAACTTCAGCAGTCCAAATACAAACTCTGGAAAAAAATTGTAAAGACTTTGGAATCCAATTATTTGATATTAACAGTCCTAATCAAGGAATTGTTCATGTCATTGGGCCTCAATTAGGAATTACGTTGCCTGGAAGTACTATTGTTTGTGGTGACAGTCATACTTCCACACATGGCGCATTTGGGGCATTAGCCTTTGGAATAGGAACTAGTGAAGTAGAGCATGTTTTAGCATCGCAAACTCTTTGGTTAGAAAAACCAAAACCTTTTGAAATCAGAGTTGAAGGTAAGCGAAAGAATCCTCATGCTGTTACTGCAAAAGATATCATATTGTCAATAATCAAAAACATTGGCACTTCTGGTGGTAATGGTACAGTTATCGAATACAAAGGTGAAGGTATAAGCGACCTTTCCATGGAGCAACGAATGACAATTTGTAACATGTCCATTGAAGCAGGTGCACGTGCAGGTCTAATTGCACCTGATGAGAAAACCTTTGAGTATCTTCGAGGTAGGAAATACACTCCAAAAAATTATGAATCTCTAGTTGATTATTGGAGAGATAATCTAAAAACAGATAGCGATGCAAAATTTGAAAAAAATTATACTTTGCATGTTGATAATATTGCACCTCAAGTAAGTTGGGGTACTAATCCTGGTATGACTTGTGATATCACTGAATCAGTTCCATTCCCAGAAGATTTTTCCAAAGGTGATCAAAATCAAAAGAAAGGCGCTGAAAAAGCACTCGAATACATGGCTCTTAAACCTGGCACTCCAATTACTGAAATCAAAATAGATAGAGTGTTTATTGGTTCATGCACAAATGCTAGATTAGAGGATTTAATTGAAGCATCCACAGTTGTTAAAGGAAGAAAATTATCTTCACATGTTAGAGCTATGGTAGTTCCTGGTTCTCAGATGGTAAAAAAACAAGCAGAAGAGTTGGGTCTCGATAAAATCTTTACCGATGCAAATTTTGAATGGAGAGAAGCAGGTTGTAGTATGTGTCTAGGAATGAATCCTGATATTTTATCTCCCGGTGAAAGATGCGCAAGTACTTCTAATAGAAATTTTGAAGGTAGACAAGGAACTGGAGGAAGAACACATTTGGTAAGTCCAGTTATGGCTGCTGCTGCTGCTATAGAAGGTCATTTTGTAGATGTTAGAGAAATGGATTTGAATTAGAATGCAGTCTTTTAAAAAAGTCAAAACTATAATCACTTCATTAGATAAAGTAAATGTCGATACGGATCAAATTGTACCAAAACAATTTCTAAAACTAGTTCAAAAATCAGGATTTGGAAAATTTCTTTTTTATAATTGGAGATACGATGATCAGGAACACCTAAAGTCTGATTTTATCTTAAATGATACTAAATACAAAAATTCTAAAATTCTTGTTGTGGGAGATAATTTTGGGTGTGGTTCTAGCCGAGAACATGCAGTTTGGGCATTACAGGATTATGGGTTCTCTGTAATTATAGCTCCTTCATTTGCTGATATTTTTTATAGCAATTGTTTCAAAAATGGACTTTTGCCAATTATTTTAGATGATAAAACAGTAGAAAAACTACATCAAGAAACAGGAGAGATTGAAGTAGATTTGGAAAATCAAATAATTAAAACAAGTTCTGTGGAAATTCCTTTTACTATTGATTTACACAAGAAAAAAATTCTTTTAGAAGGATTAGATGATATAGCACAAACTTTACTATATGAGAAAAAAATATCTGAATTTGAAAAACAGTCTAAAATCCCATCTGTTTTATGATTTTTTTTACTGTTACCTCATTTCTTTCTAAAACCATTGGTGATTCTGCATCTATCCATTCTTTCTCTCCAATGTCATAAGCGCTAATTTTTCCTTCTTTTGATAATTGCTGTAAAACATCAAACGAGAGATTGATCTCTTTCTGTTTTATTTTTGCTTTAATTCTTTTAATTACTTCTTTTCCTAAAATGTAAATTCCTAGACATTCTGATAGTTGTAATTTCATAGTTGGTTTTTCTTTGAATTCCTTGATTATTCCATTTTCTACTACTGCAAATCCTGTTTCTTCTTTTCTTTTTGTTCTGGTTGCAATACATGCAGTACTATTTTTTTCTTTGAAGACTTTTCTCATCTTTACTAGATCTATAGCACATAGATTATCTACAAACCATAATACAAATTCTGAATCTCCTTTTAGTTTATCTTCAATATGTAAAAGATCTCCTCCCGTTCCACTTTGTGTGTCTTGTACAAACGTAATTTTTTTTCCATTTTTTGGATTGTTGTAATAATTTTTAATTTGACCTCCCAATCCTGTATAGTCTGAAATTATGATTATTTCTTTGATGAAATCAAATGAATTCAAATATTTTACAATATAATCAATTAACGGCTTGTCATTTATTGGCGTCATTGCTTTTGGAAAATATTCTGTATATGGCTTGCCTCTAGTTCCTTTGCCACCAGCTAAAATTATAGCCTTCACAGTCTAACGGTATG
The DNA here is from genome assembly GCA_013140415.1 of Nitrosarchaeum sp. Taxonomy (GTDB): domain Archaea; phylum Thermoproteota; class Nitrososphaeria; order Nitrososphaerales; family Nitrosopumilaceae; genus Nitrosarchaeum. Next base: position 4,984 of record JABFSW010000041.1, on the reverse strand, counting down.
ATTTCTGTTTTCTTCTTCTTGCACCAGGTCCGCCAAATTTCTTTGGTTCTTTTCTTCTGGCGTCACCGCTAATGAGATACTTGTCAAAATCTGTAATTCTTTGTCTTAGGTCTTCTCTAGTTGATTTTGGAAATGGGTGATCTTTAGGATCTTTTTTAGATTTAGTCCAACCTATGAGTGCTCTTGAAATGCCAGTAGCTACTGCACTGGCCTGTCCCATAAATCCGCCTCCTCTTACTCTGACAGAAATGTCTACCTTATCTCTTAAATCTCCAGTAATTTCTAATGGTGCTAACATTACCTCACGAGCAGTTTCTTGTGGGATCATCTCAATAGGTATATTGTTTATTCTAATTTTTCCTTGTCCTTTTGTAATGTATACATGTGCGCTGGATGTTTTTCTAGTTGCAAAATAAATTTCTGTTTTTGGTGTTGTCATTCTGTCCACCCTATTATTTTTGCAATGTCGCCAACTGTTGTATAGTTTGCTGCAGTTTTTCTAATCTTAGCTTCTTTGAATTGAATTTTTTCAAATGAACTTAGTTCTTTAGGTGAACCAATGTATGTTCTTAGTCTTTTGTGAGCTAATAATCCTGAAGGTTTCTTTCTTGGTAGCATTCCACGGATCATTTTTTTCATTATAGTGTCTGGTCTTCTTGGATGTATTGGGCCATGTCTTGGATGAATGACACTGCTAACTTCTAAAAATCCTCTATATTCACTAATTATGTTTGTTCGTGTTCCACTGATCATGATTTTTTCACAATTTACAACTGAAACTCTGTTTCCATTTAACAATAATTTAGCAACATTTGATGATAGTCTTCCTGCTATGTGATCTGTAGCATCTACTACAATTGGTTTGTCTATTGATATGACATTTTCTTGACTAGCCAAGTAATACTACTCCTTTTCCAGTTGGGTGTTTTGTTATTAAATCTGAAAAACTAACTACTTTTCCTCCTTTTTCTAAAATCTTTGTAGCTGCAGAATTTGAAATTGAAAATGAGCAAAGTGTAATTTTATGATCAATATCACCGGTTCCTAATACTTTTCCTGGAAAAACTACTGTATCTGCATCCTTTGTTAGTTGACCTATTCTGTTCAAATTGATATGTCGTCTTGCGATAGATGGTTTTAATGCATAATCTGCTAACCTTGCCCAAATTGGGGCATCATTTTTAGTAGATGCCTTTTTTAGTTCTTTTGCCATGCGTATGACAACTTGATTAGTCATGTGAATAAACCGACTTAAAACCCAAATATAATGTGTATGCTTAGTTTATTCTTTTAATTGGCCAATTATTTCTTTAAACTCGGATAATCTATTACTTAGCTCATCTACTCCTGCAAGAATTATTTGTTCTGGTTTTAATGCTCCTGTTGATTCTATTGTAAGTACTCTCTCGTCTTCTTTATTTGTTTCAGTTAAAACTGAAATGTTTGCTGAATTCCACTTTGCATGTTCTGTTCCGCGACCAAGTCTTGCATAACATTCTACTTTGATTCTCTGTCCTGCTGCTAGCTGAACAATTGGAATTTTATCTGAAATTGGTTTTACTGCATCATCCTCAGATGTTAAATCATTTGATAATATTGTTCTTGTAACATCTGAATCTCCTGAATCTAGAACTAACATAACTTTACAATTAGCACATCCTGTCTCGCTTTGACAATCACATTTTGATGGTTCATTGAATCTTGATAAATCCGTTTTAATTGGTATTAATCCTAGTCTATGTGCCAAACCTTCATCTGGCAATACGGATGAATTTTCTATGATATCTACCGTATCTATAGCAAATATCGGGATACCATTTAGACAGATACGTCTAAGTGCATTTGCATACTGTAATGGAACGCCTTTCAGCTTTACTGACATTTTTTGATTATCCTTGTTAATTACCTCTAAAGAAGACAAATCTTAGAAGAAAATTTCCAAAGTCCACATAAAAATCTAGCTAGTTTTATGTATGGATATTAAAGTTTTAGTGTTACATAATCAAGCTCATTTTAGGCATAATCTTGTAATTCTCAACATCCTAACTTTTTTTAATTTTCTAACATTCTTTGTTTTTCCTAAAATCAAATAAAACTCTAATAATCATAAATGCATAGAATAATCATTGGATTATGAAAAATTCTGTTCACAAATTTTAGAATCTAATCCTAAAATCCGATTTGCTACCGTTTATGATCAATGGGCTGTTCGTGTTGGAGGTGGTATGCGTAAGGGCTTAACTAGCCTACTTTCAGAGCATAAGGAAAATGAACTAGTCACTCTTTCTATTATTGATTGGAAGGCACGTAAAGAAATGTCAAAGTGGCTTGGCAAAACAAAATACACCTTAGCTGAATATGACTTGGTTAAGCGCTTTTCCCTTTATTTGGGGGATGACCATTTACTTCTTGTAAGCACCGCAAAAGATATCGACACAGATGTAGTGGTAGATAAAATTATCAAACTCTATTACAAAAATCAAGACTAATTTTTTTGCGTATAGATAAATACCAAATTATCATACAATATTTTAGAAATGGTAGATGTAACCGTAGTTAGATATTCCTACGAAGGCGAAAAATTTGAGATTTTGGTAAAGCCTGACCCCGCACTAGATTTCAAACTAGGAAAGAAAAAAGATATTTCTGCAATCCTGATTTCTGATGAGATATACACTGACTCTGGTAAAGGCACTAAACCCTCAACAGAAAAACTACTCAAGGCTTTCAAAACTGAAGATGTCAATGAGATTGCTGAGATAATGCTTAGAAAAGGTGATCTGAATCTTACTACTGATCAAAGACGTAAGATGCTTGATGAAAAAAGAAAACAAATTGTTTCATTTATTGCCAAGACTTACGTTGATCCTAGAACACATTTACCTCATCCTCCACTGAGAATTGAACAAGCATTAAAGGATGGGAAAATCACAATAGAACCACAAAAAAATGTAGATGAACAAGTAAAAGATATTGTAGAAAAATTGCGTTCAATAATACCTTTGAAATCTGAAAACCTTGATCTTGAAATAACTATCCCTGCACAATATGCATCTCAATCTTATGCTGTTTTGAAATCTGTAGGATTTCTAAAAAAGGAAGAATGGCAAAATAATGGTTCCTTAAAAGCAATACTTGAAATACCCGCTGGAGCAAGGCCAAACGTGCTTGATAGACTAGGTTCTATAACAAAAGGTTCTGCTACAGTCGAGGTTATGAAGTAATGGAGAACAAAAGAAAATATGTTATACCTGGCGATGTAATTACAACAGGCCCTTACAGACCTGAACAAAATGTAATCCTTGATGGCAACAAAATCATTTCTACTGCTATAGGGATTTCAGAAATTTACGATGATTCCATTAAAGTAATACCGCTAACTGGAAAATATATCCCAAAAATTGATGACCTTGTAATTGGCAAAGTCGTTTCTCATACATCATTATCTTGGGAATTAGATATCAATTCATGTTATGTAGGATTTTTACCTGCACAAGATGTTTTTGGAAGAGATTTTTCTGCACATGCAGATGAACTCTCATCAAAGCTAAAATCTGGTGATCTTGTTGCAGCTAGAATTGCTAATTTTGATAGAACTAGAGATCCACTTGTTACAATAGCTGATAGAGATCTTGGTAAGATTGATTCTGGACACCTAGTCAAGATTTCACCTAGCAAAGTTCCACGCCTGATTGGAAAAAGAGGAACTATGATTCAAACAATTGAAATGGCTACTGGTGCTGCTATTACAATTGGTCAAAATGGTTGGGTTGTAGTATCGTGTGAAACTCCCGAGGGATTATTAAAGGCTAAAAAGGCAATACAAATGGTAGACGAAAAGGCACATGTTGCTAATTTAACTGACCAAGTGAAAGAAATGTTAGAATCAAAAGGTGAATCATAATGGGCGGAAGAGATACAACCCTAGTGTTACTAGATGAAAATGGAATTCGTTGTGATGGTAGAAAAGTTGATGAACCAAGACGAATTATGATTAAAGCTGGAGGATTAAAAAATGCTGATGGCTCGGCATACATTGAATTTGGCGATAACAAAATTCTAGTTGGAGTATTTGGTCCACGAGATGTACATCCAAAACACATGTCCAATACAGATACTGGTATTTTACGAGTTAGATATCATATGGAGCCATTTTCTGTAACTGAGAGAAAAAACCCTGCACCATCTAGAAGAGAAATTGAAATTTCCAAAGTTATCAAAGAGGCATTAGAGCCAGCAGTAATGTTAGACAAATTTCCAAGAACGGCAGTTGATGTTTTTATCGAAGTTCTTCAAGCTGATGGCGGTACTCGATGTGCTGCCCTCTCTGCGGCATCTGTAGCTTTGGCCGATGCTGGAATTCCAATGAGAGATATGGTAGCCGCATGTGCTGCAGGTAAAGCAGCAGACACAATTATTCTTGATGTTAATAATGAAGAAGATCAAGCAGGGCAAGCCGATATGCCTATTGGCTACATGCCAAGTCTTGAAAAAATCACATTACTCCAATTAGATGGTGTACTAACTCCTGCAGAATACAAGAAATGTGTGGAAACAGGAATTCATGGTTGTAAAATTGTTTATGAATTACAAAAGAAAGCATTAACTGAAAAATATTTTGGAAACGGAGAAAAGTAAATGACATCTACTTCTGTAATTGATGAGCTAAAAAAATTTCAAATTCTTGAATTATTAGAACAAGGAAAAAGAGTTGATGGAAGAGCACTAGATGAACCACGAAAATTAATGATTGAAATAAATGCAATTCCAAAAGCAAATGGTTCTGCACGAGTTAGATTAGGTGACAGTGAAGTAGTTTGTGGTGTTAAAATTCAACCAGATAGACCTTTTCCAGATATGGGTGACAAAGGTATCTTCATTTGTACTGCTGAGCTTTTACCGCTTTCTCATCCAAGTGTTGAAACTGGTCCTCCTGGACCGGATGTTATTGAATTAGCAAGGGTAGTTGATAGAGGTATAAGAG
>JABFSW010000116.1 GCA_013140415.1 Nitrosarchaeum sp. | reverse complement strand
AATGTCAGGATTTTTTGCATTTAACAAAGACATAATCAAAAGAATCAACGTTGATGCAATATGCTACAAGATTCTCTTGGAGATGATTGTAAAGATAAAAGGTGTATCAATAAAGGAAATTCCATATACATTTTCGGATAGAGAAAATGGAAAAAGTAAGCTTGGAACAAAAATCATTTTGGAATACATTCATGCAGTAGGAAATCTTTACAGATATGGAAAAAAAGAACAGCAAAAGGAAACAAGATCATCAGTCAGATTTGTATCAAAGGCTGCAAGATTTTTTTCAGTTGGTGCGTGTGGACTAGGAATTAATTATCTTACATCTATTTTGTTTACAACAAGTTTGGACATATGGTATATTCATGCAACCATACTGGGAATCATGTTTTCAATTACCAGTAATTTCTTTTTGAATAAATATTGGACATTTGAGGATAGAGATTTTACTGCAAAAATAACCGCCATTCAGTACGGCAAGTTTGCAGGATTTAGCTCTATTGGTGCAGTAGTTCAGCTTGGAATGGTGTATTATTTAGTCGATGAGCTAAGTGTGTCCTATCCGGTTGCACTAGTGTTAGCAGTTGCGACTGCAGCATTTAGCAATTTTATTTTAAATAAAAAATGGACGTTTAAAGAAAAAATTTGGAGTTAGACGTCATTTTTAAAAAATTAGATAAAAGGTTTGAATAGTAATAAGACATACAAATAACATGGTACTTGGAATCATCATTACTGTTGGAGTCGCTGTAGTCATTGTCTTTATCATAATAAAATTAATTCGAAGCTCAAATACGACAGGTCATGTTGGAAATACAAAGCAGTGCATAGCATGTGGACGCAAAACAAATTCACTGATTTGTCCATTTTGTAAAAAAGATTCAAACTCCCTAAGATAGTTCCAAACTATTTAGGATTAGAAAGCACCCATTAGCTTCAACCCCATGATGATTAACAAAATGCCACCAAGTATTATCAGCACGCCATTTCTAGACATAGATGATCTTGATCAAACCACTATATCAAATGCCTTTTACAAGGAAATTTGAATCAGTAATTACAAACAAAAAATACATTTGAATTATCATTGTAATGAATAATGTACATTACAAAATAATGCCATTCCATTTGATAGGGTCTTGGCAGTTATACGATATCCATCTTGTAGTCCTTTGCCGCAAATATAGCACTCTACTTCAGAGACACTTGATCTTATTTCAGATATTTTTTTAAAGTATAGATCTTGCATCAGTGTTGATTTTGTCCTCTGCATGGCTCACGGAATATACGTTGAATTATCATATAAAGGTACCGTACCATACCGTAATAGATTGTGGCTAAAGCCACCTCATCAATTTAAATAATAAACGAGTAAAATTTTGTTTATGGGTGGACACCTTTGGAAATTCTCAGCCGAAAGTAATACCACTAGAGTTATCTGAAAATCAATTTCAAATATACAATAAAATTTCTAGAAACTATTCACATTCATTTCTCTTTGAATCACTAACAGGTCCAGAAATACTAGCTGAAACATCTGTAATGGGATTTGACCCCAAAATAATTCTTAAAGGATACTCAGACAAAGTAGAAATCACAAGAGATGGTAAAACTGAAACTATCCAAACAAATGATCCGTTTAAGGAGTTAAAAAAACTACTAGGAAAATCAGAAGATCAAAGTTATAGATATCTGGGTGGTGCAGTAGGTGTTGTAAATTATGATGCAATCAGACTGGTAGAAAATATTCCAGATACTCATGATTCACCACAGCCATTAATGGAGTTTGGAATTTATGATGACGGCATATTATATGATAATCTACACAAGAAATTATTTTATTTTTATCATAATCAAAATAGATTTGAACAGTTTAAAATGAGTGGTGATTCATTTGGGGGTTTTAAAGCAACAGAAATAATACCTAACATGAACCAAGAAAAATTCTCAAATATCGTAAACAAGGCAAAACAGTACATTCATGATGGAGATATTTTCCAAGTGGTATTATCTAGAAAGTTTACGTTTGATACACATGGAGATAATCTAACACTATACAAAACACTACGAAGACTAAATCCATCACCATACATGTATCATTTAAAACAAGATAGCAAAACAATCATTGGAGCATCACCTGAAATGTTAGTAAGAATCACAAATGACAAAGTAGAAACATTCCCAATTGCAGGAACTAGAAAAATTACAGATGATGAGGAGAAAAACAAACAGTTAGCTGATGAACTACTCCATGATGAAAAAGAGTTAGCAGAGCATACTATGTTAGTTGATTTGGGAAGAAACGACATAGGCAGAGTATGCAAGTATGGAACGGTACACACTGAGGAATTAATGCAGATAAAGCGATTCAGCCATGTACAGCATATAGTAACACATGTTGTAGGCAATTTGGCGCCTGAAAACGACATGTTTGATGCATTTAAGGCAGTTTTTCCAGCAGGAACTGTATCAGGGGCTCCAAAAGTCAGAGCCATGGAGATAATTGATGAATTAGAATCCGAGGCAAGAGGACCATATGCAGGAGCAGTAGGATATTTTTCATTTAATGGATGCTGCGATTTTGCGATTGCAATTAGAAGTATATTCATAAACGGTAACAAGGGATTTGTGCAATCAGGGGCAGGAATTGTCTCAGACTCTATTGCAGAAAACGAATTCAAAGAAACTGAACATAAAGCTGGAGCTATGCTTCAAGCACTAAGGGAGGCAACAAAATGAAATTTCTAATTATTGATAATTATGATTCGTTTGTATACAATATTGCGCAATACTTGGGTGAGTTAGGAGTAGATTGTGATGTAATTAGAAATGACAAGATAACACTAGAACAAATAAAACAAAATAATTATGATGCAATAATCATATCACCAGGTCCAGGAACTCCAGCAGACAGAAAATATTTTGGAATATGTAGTGATGTAATCAAAGACATTGGGCCTACCACTCCAATATTGGGAGTGTGTTTGGGACACCAGGGAATCATTGAGGCATTTGGGGGCAAGGTTACAAATGCAGGTTGTGTAAGACATGGAAAGACTAGTCCAGTTGAGCATACAGATTCAGAATTATTCAAAGATGTCAAGAATCCATTTAGAGCAACAAGGTATCATTCACTAGTTGGAGATAAAACAATAATTCCAGATGTATTAGAAGTAACAGCTACTGCAGCTGATGATGGAGAAGTAATGGCAATAAGACACAAAAAATATCTAATAGAAGGGGTACAGTTTCATCCCGAATCAATTATGACAGAGGATGGAAAAAAGATCCTCTCAAATTTTATAAAACAGGTGAAAAACAAAAAATGATTTCAGATTTAATTTCAAAACTACAACAAAAGACAGATCTCACATATGATCAGATGAATTATGTCATGACAGAAATTTTATCAGGTAAAACAAATGACAAAGAAAACTTGGATTTTCTATCTAATCTAACAGAAAAAGGTGAAACTGATGATGAGTTGCTTGGAATGCTTGATAAAATGCGTGAATTTGCCCTTAAAGTAGAGCCTAAAAACAAGGGAAAAATAATCGACATGTGTGGTACTGGAGGGGATAATCTTCAAACCTTCAATGTATCTACGACTGCCTCTTTTGTGGTAACAGCTGCAGGGGGTGTTGTAGCAAAACATGGCAATCATTCCAGTTCAGGCGTTTCTGGAAGTGCAGATATTTTTGAATATTTTGGATATGATCTAAATTTAGAGCCAGACAGAATTGCAGACATACTTGAAAAACATAACATTTGTTTTATGTTTGCACAAAAATTTCATCCGGCAATGAGACATGTCTCAAATGCAAGAAAGCAGCTAGGAAAAAGATCAGCGTTTAATCTTTTAGGTCCGCTATCAAATCCAGCTTGTGTTAAAAATCAAATGATAGGGGTTGGTGCTATTGAGTTTTTAGACAGACTGCCATTGATTCTAAAAAGAAACGGAGCAGAAAATATCATGACAGTTCGCTCTGATGATGGCATGGATGAGTTTTCTACTAGTGCAACAAATAGAGTATGCATTTTAAGAAATGACAAAGTATTGATGAATTCAATTGATCCTCAAGTAGTAGGACTGCACAAATCAACACTGAAAGACATTCAAATTAAAACAAGAGAAGATGCAATAAAGGCATTTGTTGGAGTGTTAAACAATACTGCAAATCAAGCCATGATAGAAACAACAGCTCTTAATGCAGCTGGAGGATTAATTGTTGCAAACATTGTAAATAATTTTGAAGAAGGTGTTGAATTAGCATTAAAGACAATTAAAGATGAAAAAGCATTCAAACTATTAGAAAGATTTGTGGCAGACACAGGAAATATTTCAAAATTAAAGGAGATGACATGATGGCTGAAAACATTCTAAGAAAACTAGTAAATAATTCACAAGCTGCAATTGATGATGGAGTGTATGATATAGATGTGAAATTGCAAAAATCAGACAAGGATTTTTTGCAAATAATAAAATCAAATAAACATGCAACACTACTTACAGAAATAAAATTTTCATCACCATCTTTGGGTAAGATCAGAACATTATCAGACCCAGATAGGATAGCAAAACAAATGATTGCAGGAGGCTCGAAAGCACTGTCCGTTCTTACCCAGCCTCATATGTTTAATGGCTCACCAGAGTACTTTATGCAGGTAAGGCAAGCAGTAGATGTTCCATTATTGATGAAAGACATTATGATTGATACAATACAGATTGATGCTGCAGAAAAAATAGGGGCAGATTACATGCTAGTTATTCAATCACTATTTGATCAGGGATTTCTCAAAGATATTGATGAGTTCATCAAATATGGTCACAAAAAGGGACTGAAAATTTTACTAGAGGTTCATACAAAACAAGAATTTCAAAATGCACTAAAAACAGAATCTGATCTAATTGGAATTAACAATAGAAATCTAGACACATTAGAAATTGACCTTAAAACTACAGAAAGAGTACTGGAAGGACACAAAAAGACAAGGCCAATACTATCAGAGAGCGGAATTGAGACACCTAAAGATATACAATATCTAAAAAAGTGTGGAGCAGATGCATTTCTAATAGGATCTAGTATAATGAAAAGCGATAATATCGAAGAACATGTCAGAAAATTGGTGAATGCATATTGAAGTATCCTAAAGACGGTAGATTTGGAGAGTTTGGTGGCAAGTATATTCCAGAGACACTAGTTCCTGCAATTGAAGAATTAGAAGAAAATTATCTTAAATTCAAAGACAATAAAGATTTCAAAAGAGAATTAGATTATTATCTCAAACAATATGCAGGAAGGCCAACTCCGTTATATTATGCAAAAAATTTATCAGAAAAATGTGGCGGCGCTAAAATTTATCTAAAAAGAGAAGATCTACTTCATGGAGGAGCTCACAAAATAAACAATACACTAGGTCAAGCACTACTTGCAAAAAAAATGAATAAAAAAAGAATCATTGCAGAAACAGGTGCAGGTCAACACGGAGTAGCTACTGCAATGGCATGTGCTGTTTTGGGAATGAAATCCGAAGTATACATGGGATACAAAGACACCATACGACAAAAGCTAAATGTCTACAGAATGAACATGCTTGGTGCTAAAGTTCATCCAGTAAAATCAGGCTCAAAAACTCTCAAAGACGCAATCAATGAGGCAATCAGAGACTGGATTACAAATGTAGAATCTACATATTATTTGCTAGGCTCTGCAGTAGGTCCTCATCCATATCCTGTAATGGTAAGAGATTTTCAAAGTGTGATAGGAGAAGAAATTAAAGTGCAGATGAAAAAAATATCAAAAACACCAGATATTGTAATTGCATGTGTTGGCGGAGGATCAAATGCAATTGGGACATTTTATCCACTAGTTGATACAAATGCCGAAATTATTGGAGTCGAAGCTGCAGGTAAAGGATTAAAATCAAAATATCACTCTGCAACATTATCAGCTGGTAGTAAAGGGGTGCTTCATGGAATGATGACATATCTATTGCAAGATGATGAAGGACAAATCACAGAAACGCACAGCATTTCAGCAGGATTGGATTATCCAGGCGTAGGTCCAGAGCACTCTTATCTAAAAGATACCAAGCGAGTAAAGTATCACTCTGCAACAGATGCAGAAGTAATTGATGCATTTTTGATGTTGACTAGAACTGAAGGAATCATTCCAGCTCTAGAGTCAGCTCACGCAATAGCTGAAGCAATGAAGGTTGCAAAAAAGAGTAAAAAATCAGAATCAATTGTAGTTACACTTTCAGGAAGAGGAGACAAGGACGTAGAAGAAGTACAAAAGTATCTGAGCAAACATGTCAAGAATTAAAGAAAAATTTGCAGAACTCTCTGCAAAAAAAGAAAAAGCATTAATCGCATATATCATGGTCGGATATCCAAACGAGAATGCAACTATATCTGCAGTAAGAGGACTAATCAAAGGCGGAGCAGACATTATAGAATTAGGATTTCCATTTTCAGATCCTCTGGCAGATGGTCCTATAATTCAAAATGCCAGCACTGTATCTTTAGATAATGGAACTAAACTCAACAAATTCTTCAACATTGTAAAAAAGATTAGAAAAGAAACAGACATACCATTGATTCTAATGACATATACCAATATTTTGTATCATAAAGGATATTCAAAATTTATTGTAGAGGCTAAAAATGCAGGAATTGATGGATTCATTCTTCCAGATATGTCTATTGAAGAATCAAAAGAATATCTTGCATCTGCTAAAAATGCAGCAGACACAATATTTTTGATATCTCCAAACACAACAAAATCAAGGATAGAAAGAATTACAAAATTATCTTCAGGATTTTTGTATTTAGTTGCAGTGTATGGTACCACTGGAGTAAAGATAGGAATTCAAAATTATACTCTAAATGCAATCAAAGAAGTTAAAAAAATCACCAAGGGAAAGCTTCCAGTTGGTGTGGGATTTGGTGTTTCAACTCCAGAGGATGTAAAAAAATACATCAAAGCAGGAGCTGATGCAGTAATTGTAGGTAGTGCATTTTTGAAACTAATTGAAAAGACACCTCAAAACAAACTTGAATCAAGCATTGCAACATTTACAAAAAGTCTCAAAAGACAAACCGTCCAAACATGACTGTTTTTAAAAATTCAATGAATCAGTAACGAATTTTGCCACATTTTCTACATGATAATGTGCCATTAGCGACATATTCATGGTTACAAGGCTCAGATTCTACCATCATAATTCAATTTCAAAAAATTGTAATATTATTGAATAACGATGTAAACTTTGAGTGGGCATACAAAATCATTTTACATAAAATCAATGATCAAATCAAAGATTCAAAATGAATAATAGATATGGGATTTAAATACACAGTTTTTGATGATAAAATAATGAGATTTTTTCATAATAAGAAAAATGACTGCATACAATGTGATGCAAAATTTGACAGTCATGATGACTTGGTAAAACACGTCAGACATGAACATCACAAAACTATTGTAATCTGCCAATACTGCAAAAAAGAGTTTATTCATGAAAAGGACAGACTACACCATTCCAGAGAAGAACACAAACATATGTTGGAGAAGCGTTCACGAAAAGATTCACATCCTGAGGAATACAAAACTCAAAGCAGAGTTGATGCATTCAAATCCAAATTTAGCGATAAACTATAACAGTTCGTTAAAGAATAGTGGTCTGTTATTTTCGATGGGAAGCAGGGGGAACTCTATTTTAGGTAAAGACCACTATCTAGATGTGCTCAGCATACAGATACGTATTGTAAAATAAAAAATACACGTTAAAAAGTCCAAACACTCGTTAAAAAAAATAAGAAATTTTATACGCATGTAAGATCTATATGCTAGAATAAGAGATCGCATAACTTCAGTGTCTGATCAGCAAAACATACAAAAACCAGATACTTGTTTTCTTAATGTGCAGACGAAGCTTATTTTTGTCACAGGGGGGGTAATGTCAGGCCTTGGAAAAGGCGTAACGACATCATCGATTGCAAAATTATTACAATTAGCAGGCCAAAAAGTGTCTTGTATCAAAATAGATCCCTATCTGAATTATGATGCAGGAACCATGAATCCGGTTGCTCATGGGGAAGTCTTTGTAACAGAAGACGGTGGCGAATGCGACATGGATATTGGAAACTATGAGAGATTCCTAAATCAGAGCATTCCAAAAAGTCACAACATTACTACAGCTCAAGTATATTCAGCAGTAATTGAAGCAGAAAGAAAAGGAGAGTATCTAGGGGCATGTGTTCAGATAATTCCCCACATCACAGATGAAATTAAAAATAGAATTAGAAAAATTGCCGAAGAAGAAAAACTTGATTTTTTGATTGTAGAATGTGGAGGCACAGTAGGAGACATAGAATCATTGCCATTTTTAGAAGCACTAAGACAGATGAGAGTCGAAGAAGGACCACAAAATGTAATTTTTGTCCATGTTACGCTTGCACCATCACTGGATGTGGTAGGAGAGCAAAAGACAAAACCCACACAGCACAGTGCACAAGAATTAAGAAGAATAGGTATTCAACCTGATTTTTTGGCAGTAAGATGTACAACACCACTGGAAGAAAAGACAAAGAAAAAAATTGCATTATTTACCAATGTCACTGCAAATGACGTATTATCATGTCATGATGTAAAATCAATTTTTCAAGTACCACAGATATTGTATGATCAAGGAATAATGGATTCATTATTTACAAAGTTTGGAAAAGTTGGAATGGTAAATGCATCTGCAAATTGGGATAAATGGAATAGTATTGCAGAATCTATGATAAATCATGAAGATCAGAAAGTAAGAATAGCAATGGTTGGAAAATATGTGACACTTGCAGATAGTTATGTTAGTGTAAATCATGCGCTAAAGCACGCAGGTGCGAAGTTAGGAAAATCAGTTGAAATTGATTGGATTGATTCAGAATCAATGACAGATTTTAACAATTTATCAAAATATGACGGCATACTAGTTCCAGGTGGATTTGGAATCAGAGGTTCAGAAGGAATCATAAAAACTGCAAACTATGCAAGAGAGAAAAACATACCATATCTTGGGATATGTTTTGGATTTCAGCTAGCAGCAATTGCATTTGGAAGAAATGTTTTGAAGTTAGAAGATGCAAATTCTACTGAAATAAAGCCAGATGCTAAAAATCCAATTGTGGATTTACTTCCAGAGCAGAAAAACATATCAGATATGGGAGGATCATTAAGGCTTGGCGCAAACGATATTCAAATAAAACCAAATACAATATCACATAAAATCTACAATGCAAATACAATCAGCAAAAGACACAGACATCGATATGAGATCAATAAAAAATACATTCCAGAATTTGAGAAAAATGGGTTGATATTTTCAGCTGAAAGTGATGGAGGCAAAAGAATGGAAATGTTAGAGATCCCATCTCATAAATTCTATCTTGGGGTGCAGTTTCATCCAGAGTTTAACAGTAGACCAGGATATCCAGAGCAGGCATTTGAGGCATTTGTAAAAGTTGCATCTCAGAAATAGAAAATGTGAGATTTTTAATTACTAAACATAGTTTTAGAATGTCTCAATAGTGGGAATTGTAAAAAAGGAACCAATAACAAGACTATTAAAGAATCCAAAATAAGAGTGAAGTGAAAATTTGACTAGGTGCACAAATTGTGGAAAAGATTATCATATAGGAGTAAAGAATTTTTGCTCTAATGCTTGTTATGAATCGGATTTGCAAAAAAGAATCAAAGGTGCGTGTGGTGACGATACAACACATACCAAAAACTTGTCATAATATTTTACAATACTAAAAAATAAAATCTATTCTATCTTCGATATTTCATAGATTTTTTGTCGTGCATCTCTAATTGAGACCTTCTTTTTGACATATCCTTTTTTGAGTAAATGACTAAGTGCCAATCTAACGGTTCTGTCTGGAAGTAGAGTCTTGTTTGCAAGGTCTTTTTGTGTAAGCGCTCCTTCATACTCTAATGTCTTTAGTAATAATTTGGAGCTTGGAGGCATACTAAGTAGTTCTTCGGCCAGATGGACCTTCTTTGCAAGTGCAGAGATTGCAGTAGAGTCTGTTTTGAGTCGGATTATTTTTGCCGGAGGTAAAATCTGTGTACATTCTACTATATTGTTTACTTTGTATCT